>CAZCWA010000211.1:0-8651 GCA_964502265.1 uncultured Myxococcaceae bacterium
GGACGCGGCGCCGCTGCCGGCGCTGGACGACTACCAGGTGTCGGTGGAGGAGGTCTTCTCCGAGTTCAAGCGGGGCCTGGAGAAGATCGTCAAGCCGGAGGACGTGGAGACGCACTACGACCTGGGCATCGCCTACAAGGAGATGGGGCTGCTCGACGACGCGATCGGCGAGTTCCAGGTCGCGCAGCAGGGATGTGTGGGCAAGAAGAAGGAGATCGACTGCCTCACGATGATCGGCCTGCTGCAGATGATGAAGGGCGATCCGATGGGCGCGGTCGAGGCCTTCAAGCAGGCGCTGCGGTCCGGTGGCCAGGTGACGGCGGAGACCGCGCGGTCGCTCCGGGTGGAGCTGGCCACTGCGTGGGAGTCCGCCGGCAGCCCGGGGCGCGCGCTCTACCACCTGCAGCGGGTGGCGGCCGAGGCGCCGGACTACCGGGACGTGGCGCACAACGTCCAGAGGCTCGCGCAGCTCGCGGCGCCGGAGCTGGACGAGGAGGGGATCGGCGACGCGGGCGGAGGGTCCGCTCAGGCGGCGGGCAGTGCGGGGGATCCGGGGAACGTCGCGGCCTCCGGCGCCCGGTCCGGCAAGGTCGGGTACATCTAGCGTCTCGAGGTCGAGGAAGGCATGACGTACCTGGACTACTTCCAGCTCACCTGCGAGCCCTTCTCCAACGCGCCGGTCAGCCGCTTCTATTACGACTCGCGGCAGCACGCGCAGGCGCTCACCCGGCTGATGCACGGGGCCCACTACATGAAGGGCCTGTCCATCCTCATCGGGGACATCGGCGCGGGGAAGACCACGCTCGCCCGCCGGATGCTCGATGCGCTGCCGGAGAGCGAGTACGAGGCCGCGCTGCTGGTGATCATCCACTCCGGGATCACGCCGCAGTGGCTGCTCCGTCGCATCGCGCTGCAGTTGGGCGTGGAGAGCCCCGCGCAGGAGAAGCTGGCGCTGCTCTCGCAGCTCTACCAGCGGCTGCTGCAGATCCACGAGTCCGGGCGCAAGGCCGTCGTCCTCATCGACGAGGCGCAGATGCTGGCCAGCCGCGAGCTGATGGAGGAGTTCCGCGGCCTGCTGAACCTCGAGGTCCCCGAGCGCAAGCTCATCTCCTTCGTGTTCTTCGGGCTCCCGGAGATCGAGGACAACCTCAAGCTCGACCCGCCGCTCGCGCAGCGCGTGGCCATGCGCTACCGGCTCGAGCCCTTCAGCGCGGAGTCCACCGCCGAGTACATCCGCCACCGGCTTCGCCTCGCCGGCTGCCCGCGGATGCCCTTCACCGACGACGCGGTGGCCGCCATCCACCAGCTCTCCGGCGGCACCCCGCGGGTCATCAACACGCTGTGCGACAACGCCCTCTTCGAGGCCTTCCTCGAGCGCACCGCGGACATCGACGCGCCGCTGATGCAGCAGATCGGCCAGAACCTCGGGCTGGAGGTCCGCGTGCCGGCACCCGCACCGGCACCCGCGCTTGTGCCTGCCGCTGCGCCCGTTTCGCCTGCGCCGATCGCTCCGGCCGCAGCGCTGCAGGCGGCGGCGGAGGCCTCCGCGACGGAGCCGGCCGCGGCCCCACCCGCGCCCGCCAGTGGTGCGGACGTGCAGGCAGGCACGGGGCAGCCTCCTCCTCGACGGAGCGGCGGTCGGATCGACCTGGCCGAAATCGATCGGTATCTCGAGGGCTTGGGTAAGCTCTCGACGTGACGCAGCGGAACAGGCGCGGCCCCCTTCGGGCGCTCCTGGCGGTGTGCCTCGTCCTGACCGCCCTCGTCTTCGCGCTCAGGACCGGGGAGGCCGCCGAGAGCGCGTGCGCGGCCGCGCGGCGTCATCTCCCTGCGGCGCTCGGGCTCGACGTGGGCATCGGCCGCTGCGAGCTCGACCCGCTCACCCAGACCGTCACCCTGCACGGGGTCTCGCTCTTCGAGCCGGGCGCGGACACGCCCATCGTCGCCGCGGATCGCGCGGAGGTGTCCTTCGGGAGCCTGCGCCCGCTCACCCGTGTGTTGGAGCTGGACCGCGTGGAGCTGGTGCGGCCGCGGGTGACGCTCGATCTCCAGAAGCCCTCGTCCGGAGGAGGCGGCGGGGGCGGCTGCAGCCTCGAGCCGTTGCGGCGGCTGGACATCGCCCGGCTCGACATCCGCAACGCCGAGGTGCGGCTGCTCCTGCCCGAAGGGCGCGCGGTGGAGCTGCTCGATGGCGAGGTGACCTGGCGCAGGCGCCGGGGCCGGGCGGAGATCCACCTGCAGGCGACCCGCGGCGGCTTCGTGGCGGCGCCGGGCGTGGAGCTGGAGCTGGCCACGCTCTCGGTGGACGCGCGCTTCGATCAGGCCAACGAGCGGGTGGAGGTGACGCAGGCGGAGCTGGAGCTGGAGGGCTTCTCGCTCACCGGCGCGGGTGACATCCGCAGGCTCTGCGATCCGGTGCTGGCGCTGGAGGCGGGCGCCTTCGTGCCGGTGCAGACGGTGGCGCGGGTGTTGGGCGCGGACGCCGCGACCACGGATGGGCACCTGTGGGCGCGCCTGTCGGTGACCGGCGAGGCGAAGGCGCCGGAGGTGGGGTTCGAGCTCGCCGGCTCCGAGGTGCGGCTGGGCCGGTATCTGCCCGGCACGTTCGACGTGAGCGGCCGCCTCTCCGGCGACGTGGTGGCGGTCGACGCGCTGCAGACGCAGGTGGGCCAGGGCGCGGTGCGGGCGCAGGGCCGTCTGCAGCTCGTGAAGGGGCTGCCGCTGTCGTTGAGCGCGGAGATCGACGGGGCGGAGCTGGGACCTGCGCTGGCGCGCAGCGGTCTTCCCGGCGCGTGGGTGAACTTCCCCTCCACCGGACGCGCGAAGATCTCGGGGACGCTGCTGCCCGCGCCGCAGCTCTCCGGCGACTTCGATCTGAAGACCGGTCACTTCGTGCTCGCCACGCAGTCGTTCGAGCGCCCCTACGATGCGGATCGCGTGCTGCTCGAGTTCGCGGGCGCCTCGGTGCAGGGCGAGCTGCACGTGCTCCCGGACAGGGTGGATCTGCTCCAGGTCCGCGCGTTCACCGAGCGCTCCTCCACGCTGTCCGACGTCTCGCTCCACTACGACCCCGACAAGGGCCTGCTCATCCGCGGCGAGGCGCCCGAGCTGGACTTCGGGGACTTCGGGCACATCGCCGGCATCGAGTGGTCCGGCAGGGCCTCGGGCGACTACCTCATCGAGGGCCCGTACACGGACGTGAAGATCGGCTCGCAGCTTTCCGCGCGCGACTTCGAGATGTGGCTCTTCGCGCTGGGGCAGGTGCAGGGGCGGGTGGAGTTCGAAGGGGACACGCTCTCCTTCCTGAACGTCTCCGGCCAGCAGGGGAGGCTGCCCTTCGCAGGCAACGGCGCGTTGGTGTTCGGGAAGGACGGCCTGCACACGCGCGCACAGGCGGTGGTGGCGAAGGGCCCTCTGGCGGACCTCGTGGACGTGCTCGCGCCCATGCACCCCAACATGGACCACTTCATGGACGGCACCCTCACCGGCGAGGTGGCGGGCCGGGTGGAGATCGACTCTCCGGCGGACGCCTTTGCCGGAACGGTCACGCTGCAGGTGGAGGACACGCGCTACTTCGATCGCGGACTGGGCGACGCGGACGTTGTGCTGCGCTTCCTCGAGGGCGATCGGATGGTGCTCGACCGCACGGTCTTCGAAGGAGCGCTGGGCCGCACCGAGGTTGCGGGGACCTGGTTCTTCGACGGGCCTTTGGACTACCGCTTCCGGATCGACGGCAGCCTCGCCGAGGCCTTCGGCGCCGAGAGCGCGAAGGCGCTGGAGCTGGACGGGAAGCTCTCGGTGCGCGGGACCGTGGGCGGCGACACCGACGTGTGGACGGTGGACGCGTGGGTGACCTCGCCGCAGATCTCGCTGGCGGGCAGGAGCCTCGGCCGCAGCCACCTCGAGGCGCGGATGGTGGGCCGCGACTTCCAGGTGTGGGGCGCGCCCTTCCAGGGTTCGAACGCGAAGCTGGAGCTCACCGTGCGCGAGCCGTATCCGTGGAAGCTCGCCACCCGCGTCACCTTGCCGGAACTGCGCACCCTGCTGCCCGAGGCGATGGCGCAGAACGGCGTCACCGGCACGCTCACCGGCGAGGTAGACGCGAGGGGCGATCTCCAGGACAGCCGGAAGTTCGAAGGACGCGCGAAGGTGGAGCGGCTCTCCCTGTCGCGCGGAGACTTCACCGCGGTGAACGAGGAGCCGGTGGTCCTCTCGTGGCGCGCGGGGAGGCTCGAGGTGGAGAGCTTCGCCTTCCGCGGTCCGGACACCCGGCTCACCGTCACCGGCAGCGCGGGCCCGAAGGCGCTGGACCTGCGGCTGCTCGGCAACGCGGACGTGCGGCTGGTGGAGTCGTTCGTTCCCTGGTTCGAGCGCACCGGCGGACGGATCGAGGTCAGCGCGGTCAGCGGCGGCACCTTCGATGCGCCCACCTTCGCGGGGACCGCGCAGCTCAGCGGCGTGCGCTTCGGGCTGCGCGAGCTCCCGGTGACGGTGCGCGGGCTCTCCGGGCGGGTGGACTTCTCCGAGAAGCGGATCGTCGCCCAGAGCGTGCGCGGCGCCCTCAACGACGGCCGCATCGACGTGGAGGCGGACGTTCGGCTCGACAAGCAGCTCGCCCCGCGCGACCTGCAGCTTCGCGCGCTGCTGGACGAGGTGAGCTACCGCGTGGCCGAGGGACTGCCGGTGACGGTGAGCGGCGAGGTGAACCTCGCAGGCAAGCCGGACGACCTCACCCTGGCCGGCAACGTGGACATCCTCCGGCTGCGCTACGACCAGCCGCTGGTGATCGAGGATCTCCTCGGGGACCTGCGCGGCGGGAGGCTCGGCGGCACCGCGGCGGGCGCGGCGGGCGAGGTGCGCAAGGAGTGGCTGCACTACGACGTCCTGGTGAAGGCGAGCGGCGATGTCCGGGTGGACAACAACCTCGCGCGCGCGCGGCTCGGCGGCGACGTGCGGCTCACCGGGAGCAACCTGCGGCCGGGCCTCGTGGGCCTGCTCGAGGCGCACGAGGGCAGCGAGATCTTCTTCCGCGGCAACACCTTCCAGGTGAGCCAGGCGCTGGTCGAGTTCAAGGACCGGCGCGAGATAGACCCGGTGATCGACCTCCACGCGCAGAGCCAGGTGCGCGAGTACCTCGTGGCGCTGCACGCGTTCGGCCGGCTCAAGGATCCGCAGCTCGTGCTCACCGCGGATCCGGATCTGGCGGAGGCGGACGTGCTCGCGCTCTTGACGCTGGGGGTGACCTCGCGCGACCGCAGCGACGCGATGGGGACGGCGGCGCTGATGGGCGCGGGCGAGGCGCTCTACAGCGCAGTGGGGCTCGACCGCCAGGTGCAGCGCTTCCTCCCGCGCAACCCGCTCCTGCGCGATCTCTCCTTCCACATCTCCAGCACCTACAACGAGGCCTCCGGCGGCGTGGAGCCCACCGCGCACCTCGAGACCCGGCTGCTCGCGCTGCCGCTGGAGCTGGCGATGACCCAGCCGGTGGTGACCACGCGGGGCACGCGCGCGCGGCTCGAGTACCGCTTCGACGAGCGCCTCTCCGGTCAGCTCCAGTGGGACGACGACCGCAACGAAGCCCTCCCCAACTTCGGCCTCGATCTGAAGCTGCGCTGGGAGGTGAAGTAGGTGCGCCTGGCGACGACGGGCCGGGGCAGGTGCGCCGCGCTGCTGCTCGCCCTGGGGCTGGTGCTCGGGACGGGAGGGAGCGCCCGCGCGCAGGAGGACGACGGCCTCTCGCTCTCCCCGCCGCCCACCGTCGTGGCCATCGAGCTGCACCTGCCGCCGGACGCAGACGCCAGCGGCATCTCGGACAAGGTGGTGGTGACGCGCGGCATGCCGCTCTCGCGGACGCAGGTGCGGCGCACGGTGGAGCTGCTCTACGCGACCCTGCGCTTCAGCGACGTGGTGGTGCGGCAGGCGCCTGCGCCGGGCGGGGTGCGCGTCATCTTCGAGCTCACGCCGCGGCGGCGGCTGGCGGCCGTGGAGGTGGACGGCGAGCGCTCCTTGACCTCGGAGGAGGTGGTCACCGCCTCACGGCTGCTGGAGGCGGAGGACCTCTATCCGGAGCTGCTCGACGAGGCGGCGGAGCGGGTGCGCGTGCTCTACCGGCGCCGCGGCTGGCGCGAGGCGCAGGTCGCGGTCGAGGTGCACGAAGACGAGCGCGGACCGGTGGCGGTGATCGCCGTGGAGGAGGGCGAGCCCACCCGGGTGACGGGGGTGACGGTGAGCGGCAACCCGGGTCTGCCGATGACCCGCGTGCTCCAGACCCTGGGCATCGGTCCCGGCGACGTGCTCGATCAGGAGCGCCTCGCCGCGGGCACCGACAGGCTCCGGGCGCTCTTGCGGCAGGAGGGCTTCTACCGCGCGCGGGTGGGCGGGGCGACGGTGGTGGAGGAGGGCCCGGGGCGCGCCAGCGTGGCGGTGCCGTCCGCCGCGGGTCCGCGCTACACCTTCGCCTTCGGTGGCAACACCGCGTTCCCCGACAGGCTGCTGCGGTCGATGCTCGACTGGGATGGCACCGAGGCGCTCGACGGCGCGGCGGTGGAGCGGATGGTGGAGCGGCTCGCGAGCTTCTACCGCTACCGCGGCTATCACGACGTGAAGGTGACCTCGCGCGAGGTGCGCACGCCGAGCCAGGCCCGCGCGCGGCTCGTCTTCGACATCGACGAAGGCCGGCCGCTGTGGGTGAGGACGGTGCGCTTCGAAGGGAACGAGGCGCTCGCCACCGATGCGTTGCGCGGGATCCTCGCCGACCAGATCCGCGCGCGGGAGCCGCAGCCGCGCGGCGAGGTACCGCCGAGGCTCGATCCGCTCGACACCGAGGGCCGCGCGCCCGGAGGCCGGATCCCCCCGTCTCCGAGGCCGCCGCCGCTCCGGGTCTACGTGCAGGACGCCTACGCCGAGGCCGCGCGGGTGATGCGCGACGCCTACCGCGAGCGCGGCTACCTCTCCGCCGAGGTGAAGGTGGGCCCGCCGGAGGTCGACCTGCAGGACCGCACCGCCGAGGCCCTCTTCCGGGTGCAGGAGGGCCCCCAGGCGATCGTCCGCGAGCTGCGCTACGCCGGCCTTCCCGACGGCTTCGATCCGCGCGGCTACCCGGTGCTGAAGGTGGGCGATCCCTTCCGCTTCAGCGGCGTGGAGGAGACCCTGCGCGAGCTGTCGCGGGGGCTGGGACGGTCGGGCTACCTCTTCGCGCGGGTGGACGGCGAGAGCAGCGTGTCGAAGGACGGGACGGACGCGTTCATCACCCTGCGCGTGGAGCCCGGTCCGCGGGTGAGGGTGGGGACGATCGTCGTCAACGGCGTGGAGCGGACCGAGGAGAGCATGGTGCGCGCGAACCTCGTGCTCGCGCCGGGCGCCGTGCTCGATCCCGAGGGGCTCTTCGAGTCGCAGCGCAACCTCGTGCGCCTCGGCGTCTTCCGCAACGTCGCGGTGCGCCTGATGCGGCCGGACGTGGTGGAGGAGTCGAAGGACGTGCTGGTGGAAGTCCGCGAGCGGCCGCGCCTGTCCGGCGAGGTGGGCGGCGGCTACTCGCTGGTGGAGGGCGTTCGCGCGGTGGGGGACTTCGCCTACCCGAACCTCGGCGGCCGCGGCACCAGCCTCTCCGGCCGGCTGAAGGTGAACTACGTGGGCTCCTCCGCGCTGGTGGCCTCCGGCGTGATCGACGCGCCGGTGGGCGTGCTGGATGGGATCGACTTCCGCGGCAACATGGCGCTCGCGCAGCCGCGGTACTGGTCGCTCTACCCCGCGCGGGTGGGCACGCGGCTGGACCTCGTCGGCGAGCGGGTGCACCGGCCCGCGTTCACCTTCCTCCGCTACGCGGCGGTGGCCGGCGTGGACTGGGCCGTGCGCGACTGGTTGAACCTCGCGGTGCAGTACGAGATCGAGCACGACCAGGTCCGCCTCTCTCCCACCGCGGACAACCTCCTGCGCCTTCGCCGCAGCGACCTCGAGCGTGTGCGCTTCGGCCACGGGGACTTCAGCCTCTGGTCGGTCCGCCCCTCGTTCACGCTCGACTTCCGGGACGACTTCGCGCGGCCCTCGAAGGGCTTCCTCTTCAGCGGCGTCTCCGAGTTCACCCGGGATCTGGGCGCGGTGGAGATCCTCCCCTCCGGCGCGCGCGAGTCGTTCCGCATCAACACGCTCAAGCTCTCCGGCAACGCCACCGCCTACGTGCCGCTCTACCCGCGGGTGGTCTTCGCGATCTCCGCCCGGGCGGGGAAGATCTTCCACCTCGAGGAGGGCTCGCGGACCATTGCGCCGCGGCGCTTCTACCTGGGCGGCGTCTCCTCGATGCGCGGCTTCCGCGAGGACGGGATGATCCCCCAGGACCGGCGCGAGGCGCTGCAGGAGGACATCGGCGCGTGCGTGGGGCTGCTGCTGCCGGAGGGCTGCAGCGCCGAGGCCGATCACCTGCTCGCGGGCAACGAGCTGCCCAGCGAAGGCGGCGAGCTCTACACCCTGGGCAAGGCGGAGCTGCGCTTCCCGCTCTTCGGCGCGCTGGACGCGGGGTTGTTCGTGGAGGCCGGCAACCTCTGGCTCCGGCCCGAGGCCTTCGACCCGCTCCAGCTCCGCTACGTGGGCGGCGCCGGCATCCGCTACGGAACGCCGATCGGCCCCATCGCCCTCGACGTCGGCGTGAACCTGCT
>CAZCWA010000212.1:0-8634 GCA_964502265.1 uncultured Myxococcaceae bacterium
GGACACGAGCTCAACACCCCGCTCACCACCCTCAAGCTCCAGCTCACCGCGCTGGAGCGGCAGGGGACCGTCGCGGGTCCCGCGGTGACCAAGGTCCAGGGCGCACACCGGCAGGTGGACAGGCTCACGCGGCTGGTGCGCTCGCTGCTCGACCTCTCGCGGTTCGAGACCGGGAGGCTGATGCTCGATCTGCAGGAGGTGGATCTGGGGGCCCTGTTGCGCGACGTGGTGGACCGCCAGCTCGAGCACCCGCAGCTTGCGGCCACGGTCACGGTGAGCGCGCCCCCGCGGGTGGTGCTGCGCGGTGATCCGCTGAGGCTCGACCAGCTCTTCGGCAACCTCGTGAGCAACGCGGTGAAGTACGGCGGCGGGCAGCCGGTCGAGGTGCGGGTGGGCGTGGAGGCGGAGGCGGTGCAGGTGGAGGTCGCGGACAACGGGATCGGCATCCCCGCCGAGGACCACGAGCGCGTGTTCGACCGCTTCCAGCGCGCCGTCTCCGCCCAGCACTACGGCGGCTTCGGCGTCGGGTTGTGGATCGTCCGCGAGGTCGCCCATGCACACGGCGGGCAGATCACGCTCGACAGCGAGCCGGGCAGGGGGACCACCTTCACCGTCCGCTTGCCGCTCCATGGGCCCTCTGGGAACCGGGCGGCGTAGACTGCGCGGATGATTCGCGTTCCTTTCCGTGCGGCCCCTTCCGTGCGCGCCGTCGTTGTCGTTGCGCTCACAGGCCTCGTCGCTGCCGCCTGCGGTCCGAAGCTGCCGGAGGGCGACCTGAGCCAGCCGGAAGGCTGGGACGCGCAGGTGAAGCTGCAGGACGCGGTCGATCACGATCCGTCGCCCAATGTGATCGAGGTCCACCTCGAGGCGAAGCCCACGATGCTGGAGCTGCGGCCGGGCGTGATGACCGAGGTGTGGACCTACAACGGCACGCTGCCGGGGCCGACCATCCGCGCGCGCGTGGGCGACGAGGTGGTGGTGAAGTTCAGGAACAGCCTCCCCGAGGCCACCACCATCCACTGGCACGGGCTCCGGGTCCCCGCCGCGCAGGACGGCACCGAGCACACGCAGCCGCCCATCGAGCCGGGCGACACCTGGGAGTACCGCTTCACCGTCCCCGACTCGGGGACCTTCTGGTACCACCCGCACATCCGCTCCAGCGCGCAGGTGGGCGCCGGGCTCTATGGCGCGTTCGTGGTCGAGCCGCGCGAGGGCAGCGAGGAACACGCGCTGGAGGGGGCGCTCGGCGACGATCTGCTGATGGTGCTCAGCGACGTGAGCCTCGAGGAGGACGGCTCGCTCAGCCCCGCCGACAAGCACGGGTTCTTCGGCTCCTACTTCGGCCGCGAGGGCGAGCTGGTGATGGTCAACGGCCGTCCGATGCCCACGGTGAAGATGCGGCTCGGCGTCCCGCAGCGCTGGCGGCTCGTCAACGCGGCGCGCGCGCGCTACTTCCGCTTCAACGTGCCGGGACAGTCGCTGGTGCGGCTCGGCGGGGACGGCGGGCTGGCGGAGCGCCCGGTCCCGGTGAACGAGGTGACGATCGCGCCCGGCGAGCGGGTGGAGCTCTACCTTCTGCCGCAGGCGGAGGTGGTGCCGCAGGCGCCCGTGACGGTGACGGTGCCGCTGCTGGACGCGAACCGATTCCATCTGCCCGCCGAAGCGGAGCCGGGCGAGCTGATGCGCGTGGAGCTGGTGGCCGAGAAGGCCGGATGGGGCGCGCCCTCCCTGCCCGAGCGCTTCGGCGAGATCCCGGTCATCGACACCACCGGTGCGCGCGTGCAGCTCGTCGAGTTCATGGAGAAGAGCGATCCGGACGGCGCGGTGCTGGGCATCAACGGACGGACCGACGGACACCTGATGCTCACCGCGAGCGCCAACACGGTGGAGGTCTGGGAGCTCACCAACACCACGCCCTACGACCACCCGTTCCACCTGCACGGGTTCTTCTTCCAGGTGCTCGACGTGGACGGGAAGGCGCCCGAGCTGCGCGAGTGGCGGGACACCGTGAACCTCGTGCCCGGGCGGAAGGTCCGCATCGCCATCCCCTTCGATGATCGGGTCGGGATGTGGATGTTCCACTGCCACATCCTCGATCACGCCGACATCGGGATGATGGCGATGCTGCACCTGCACTGAAGGCGGGGCTCACCGCTCCCGCTTCCCGAACAACCTCCTCAACCCGCCGAGGACACCGCGGCTTTGCGCGCCCTCCGTCTCCTCCGTCTCCGGAAGCGGCGCGGCGGCGAAGAGTTCGGCGCGGGTCTGCTCGCTGGCGTCCTCGGTGGCGAGGGTGCGCTCGCGGCGATCGCCGGGAACCTGGGCTGAGACCTTCACCGTTCCGTCGGCGGAGAGCCGGAAGACGACCTGCGCCTCGCCGGAGCGATCCGGCTGGAGCTGCAGCGACCCGAGGTAGGCGTTCTCCTCCGCGCGCTCCGAGTTCCCCTGCAGCACCACGAGGCCCAGCGGCACGCCCGCCTGCACCGGCAGGGTGAGCGTCTTGTCTGCCGGCAGCCGCGTCCCGCGCTCGAGCACCCGGCGTACCCCGCCGCCACGCAGCGCGATCCCGATGGGCACGCCGAGGATCTCCGAGACGGTCACGCCCCGCTTGCCCGCCTCTGCGCGCACCAGCGAGTCCCCGAGGATCGCCGCGCCGCGCGCCACCGCGCCCACCGGATCGAAGTCCTCCGCACCCACCACCGCCCGCCCCAGCGCGGTCTCCAGCCGGTGGCGAACGTCGTCCGAGCGCGCCTCGGGACCGAAGAGCAGCAGCGCGTCCACCGCCTCCAGCGCCACGCCCGCCTGATCCAGCACGCTCCGCGCGAGGGCCGCGGTGTGCTCCAGCCACTCTCCTCCGCCGAACCGCACATCGCCGGTGGCGAGGACCGTCACGTCGTCGCCCGCGATGCCCACCACCGCCGCCTCCGCTCCGGTCGTCTCCAAAGACAGCGTGAGCACCCGCTTCCGCGCCAGCCCGCGGTCGTGCGCATATGCCAGCGCCACCGCCGACGGCTCGCCCAGCAACCGGACCACCTCCAGCCCGGTCCCCTCCGCCGTCTTCAGAAGTTCGACCCGCTGCACGTCGTTGATCGACGCGGGCGCGGCCACCACTGCCCGGCGGACCTCACTCCCCAGCTCCGCCCACGCGGCCTGCAGCGTCTCGTGAAGAACGGGCCCCGTGGCGATCGCTGCCGGCACGCCCTCGCGCATCGCGGCCACGCGCACCTCGCCTTCGCGAAGCTCGAGGCCCACCACCAGCGGGGAGGGCGTGACCAGCGGCGAAGGCGCAGGCTCCGGCGGCTCGGGCGTGGGCTCACCGCTGCGGAAGGCGACCGCGCGATCCACCAGCGCCTTGCTCTGCGCGTCCAGCCGCGTGAAGCGGATGGTCATCCCGGGGCTTCTGCCCTCGCCGTCTCCCTGGGTGCGCAGCACCACGCCCTCGCCGCGCAGCACCGGCGTTCCATCCGAGAGCACGAACTCGAACTGGAGCCTCGTGCCCTCCGCCTTCACCGAACGCGAGGCCACGAACACGCCGCCGCGGGCCACGTTGCTCCCGTAGCGCGCGATGAACTCGTCCACCGTGGCGTAGGGGAGCCGCACGCGCAGGGGCAGGACGGGCGGGCTCGGCTCGGTCAAGGTTCAGCGCCCCGTGCCCAGCGGAATCCGCACGTCCTCGGCGGCGCCCGGGGCCACGCCCGCCGCCACGTTCAACCACAGCCCGCGACGCACCGCCTGTGCGGGCACCTCGAAGTAGAGGACCCACTCGTGCCGGTCGCCCGGAGTGAGCGTCCGCTGCAGCGGCCACGTCCCGCCGCGCTGCGCGTCCATCGCCAGGCGGAACGTCTCCTCATCATCAGCCGAATCGGAGTCAGCGGTCGCGCTACGCAGCGACACGTGGGCGAAGTCGACCTCCACCGGCTCTGCGCCCGCGTTCTGGGCCAGCAGCGAGACCGCGAGGAAGCCATCCGGGCTGGTCAGCTCCACCCGCCCCGCCTTCACCGAGTACATCCCCTGCAGCCTCGAGACGCGCAGCGCCAGGGGGCCGAGCTGCACCGTCTGCGAGTCCTCCGGCAGCGGCAGGTCCACCGGCCCGCCCTCCGCGGTGGCGAGCGCCGCCAGCCGCGCGTTGGGATCCTCCGGCGCGTCCGGCGCCCGGCCCGTCGACTGTCCCCGCTGCGCGCGATCGACCTCCTCGCGCAGGCGCTCCAGCGTCCGGTCCGGCGGGGGTGGCTCCTCGCGCTTGCACGCGATGCCCAGCGGCCCCAGGGCAACCAGCAGCCCCGACGCGACGAGCGCGCCAGCCGAGGACCGTCGAGCGCGGGCGGCCACTACGCCTGCACCGCCGCGTCGACGAGCTGGAGGACCTTCTCCAGCGCGTTGCCGATGCCGGAGGGATCCGCGCCGCCCGCCTGGGCCATGTCCGGCTTCCCGCCGCCGGAGCCACCCACGAGCTGCGCCATCTCGCGCACGAGGTCGCCGGCCTTCACCCCGCGCTCGACCACGTCCTTCGTCGCCGCCACGAGGATCAGCGCCTTGCCGTCCTTCTCGCCGCCGATCACCACCACGCCGCTCTTCAGCTTGTCGCGGAGCTGATCGGCGAGGCCCCGGAACACCTTGGCGTCCGCGGGATCGACGCGGGTGGTGAGGACCTTCACGCCCTTCACCTCGCGCACCTGCTCGCCGCCATCGCCGGTGGACGCGCGGGTGGCCTTGAGCTGGACCTCCTCCACCTTGCGCTCGAGATCCTTCACCCGCTTCTGCGTCGCCTCCACGCGCGAGACCAGCTCCTTCGGCGAGGTCTTGAGCAGCACCGCCGCCCGACGAAGCTCGCGCTCGAGGTCCCGCAGGTACTGCAGCGCGCCCGTTCCCGTCAGCGCCACCATCCGCCGCACGCCCGACGCGATGGACGACTCCTGGGTGATCTTGAAGAGGCCGATGTCGCCGGTGCGCTTCACGTGGGTGCCGCCGCACAGCTCCACCGACTCGGGGTGCACCGAGACCACGCGCACGGTGTCCGCGTACTTCTCGCCGAAGAGCGCCACCGCGCCGCTCTTCCTCGCCTCCTCGAGCGGCATCTCCTTCGTCTCGGCGCCCGCGTTCTCGCGGATCCACCCGTTGACGAGATCCTCGATCTGCTCGAGCTGCTCCGGCGTGGGCGCGGCGAAGGCCGAGTAGTCGAAGCGCAGGTAGTCCGCCGCGACGACCGATCCCGCCTGCTTCACGTGGTCGCCGAGCACCAGCTTGAGCGCCTTGTGCAGCAGGTGCGTGGCCGAGTGGTTGGCGCGGATGGCCTTGCGCCGCTCGCCGTTCACCGAGAGGTGCACCGCGTCGCCCACCTTGAGCGTGCCCTCCTTCACCTTCGCCCGGTGCACCACCAGCCCTGTCACCGGCCGCTGCGCGTCGAGCACCTCCACCACCGTCTTGCCGCCGTGCGCGGTGAGCGTCCCGGTGTCGCCGACCTGGCCGCCGGACTCTCCGTAGAAGGGCGTCTGGTCGCAGACGAGCTCCACCTCGTCTCCCGCGCTTGCCTCCATCCCTTCCGCCAGCGCCGCGCCAGACCCCTTGAGGATCGCGCGCACCGAGCCCTCGCCCTCCTGCCCTTCGCCGTCGTAGCCGAGGAACTTCGTCTCCCCCAGCCGCTCGAGGATCCGGTGGTAGAGCTCGCCCACCGCCTTGTCGCCCGAGCCCTGGAACTCGGCCTTGGCGCGCTGCTCCTCCATCCGCTTCTCGTAGCCCGGCTGGTCGATGTCGAAGCCGCGCTCCCGGGCGATGATCTGCGTGAGGTCCCAGGGGAAGCCGTGGGTGTCGTGGAGGAAGAAGACCGCCTCGCCGGGCAGCACCTTGACGCCTGCCTTCTGCAGCCGGGCGATCTCGTCGTCGATCATCTTCAGGCCGCGGTCGAGCGTGCGCCGGAAGGACTCCTCCTCGTGGCGGCAGACCTCGAGCACGAACGAGCGGTTCTCCCGAAGCTCGGGATAGGCGCCGCCCATCAGCTCGATCACCCGGTCGACCGTCTTCGGGAAGAAGATCTCGTTCAGCCCCAGCTTGGAGCCGTGCCGGATCGCCCGCCGCATGATCCGCCGCAGCACGTAGCCGCGCCCCTCGTTCGAGGGCTGCACGCCGTCCGAGATGAGGAACGCCGCCGCGCGCGAGTGATCCGCGATGACGCGCATCGACGCGCCTTCGGGGCCCGGGTCGTAGGTCTTCCCGCTCACCGCCTCGACCGTGGAGAGCAGGTCCTGGAAGAGGTCGGTGTCGTAGTTGGAGCGCTTGCCCTGGGCCACCGCCGCCATGCGCTCGAGGCCCGCGCCGGTGTCGATCGACGGCCTGGGGAGGGGGATGAGCGGCGCGTCCTTCTCCTTGCGCTCGAACTGCATGAAGACGAGGTTCCAGATCTCCAGCCAGCGGTCGCAGTCGCACGCCACGCCCTGACACGGCCTGCCCGCGGCCTCCTCCACGCACGGGACGTCGTCGCCCTGGTGGAAGTGGATCTCCGAGCACGGGCCGCAGGGGCCCGTATCGCCCATCGCCCAGAAGTTGTCCTTGTAGCCGAGCTTGAGGATGCGCTCGCGCGGGACGCCGGTCTTCGCCCACAGCTCGAAGGCCTCCTCGTCCCAGGGGATCCCCTTCTCGCCGTTGAAGACGGTGACCGCGAGCCGCTCGATGGGCAGCTTCATCACCCGGGTGACGAACTCCCAGCCGTAGGCGATGGCGTCTTCCTTGAAGTAGTCGCCGAAGGAGAAGTTGCCCAGCATCTCGAAGAACGTGTGGTGCCGCGCGGTGAAGCCCACGTTGTCGAGGTCGTTGTGCTTGCCGCCGGCGCGCACGCACTTCTGCGAGGAGGTGGCCCGGCTGTAGTCGCGCTTCTCGCGGCCGGTGAAGACGTCCTTGAACTGCACCATCCCGGCGTTGGTGAAGAGCAGGGTGGGGTCCTGGTGGGGGACGAGGCTGGAGGACGAAACGCGCTTGTGGCCGCGCTCCTCGAAGAAGCTGAGGAAGGCCTCGCGAAGCTGCGCTGCCGTCATGGGGGAGGACATGCGCTCCCTATATTCCAGCCCCGGGCCCTTTTCAGCGGGCGTTCTGCGCGCGGGAGAGCGCTTCCACCAAGCGGGCCGACGTTGCGCCCAAGCAGGCGAGGGAGGCGCTGTCCCGGGCCCTTCGAAGCGCGCCGGACGTCTGGAAGCCCTGAAGCCCCTCTCTTTGACCCTCCGCAAACTTCGCGCGTCGAAGGGGGCGGGAAGGGGCGGAGCCGCAGAGTCTGCGTGATGGACCTGCAGGTCCACAGAGGGAGACGCCGCGGCACGGCGGCTGCACACGGCCGGTCCTCGTGGACCTCTTCAAACCCATGATCGCAGTCACGGCCCTGTGCGGCGCAGCGCTGGGCTTCGGCATCTACACCTTCCAGTACGCGGAGGGCGGCTCGTACCTGAGCAACGACCCGTCCGCGTGCGCCAACTGCCACGTAATGGGCGACCACTACGCGGCCTGGATGAAGTCCAGTCACAAGGAGGTCGCCGGCTGCAACGACTGCCACACGCCGCCTGGCAACGTGGTGGAGAAGTACGCCAGCAAGGCGGTGAACGGGCTTCTGCACTCGTACGCCTTCACCACCGGCGAGTACCCGGACCCGCTGCGCATCCGCGGGTTCAACGAAGAGATCACCGAGCGCGCCTGTCGCCACTGTCACTCGGTCACCGACACCATCGCCAGCGGGTCACACACCGAGGCCCGCGCCACCATGGTCGACGGCTCCGGCGACATGTCCTGCCTCCAGTGTCACCGCACCGTCGGCCACTGGGTCCGCTAGCCCCTTCCCACCGTTCCCCACCACCGCAGCTCCGCAGCACTCCGAGGTCAATCGCACATGTCACAGCCCCTGCTCCGTCCACCCTCGTCCAGCCGGAGGAAGCTCTGGCTCCTCGTCGCCGGCGTGGTCGGCCTTACCGGGTCGATCGCCGCGGCGGCGCTCCTCTCCAACATCGCCCAGCGCAAGGGCCAGGCGGTGCAGACGCACTACCGCGTGGTCGAGCTCGACGACACGATGGATGACCCGGCGATCTGGGGGAAGAACTACCCCCAGCACTACGAGGACTACATGAAGACCTCGGAGATGGTGCCCACCAAGCACGGCGGCTCGTACGCCGTCCCGCGTGAGCCCACCCCCGACGATCCCCGCACCTTCACCACGCACTCCAAGATCGAGAAGGAGCCGCGGATGGCGAAGATGTGGGCCGGCTACCCGTTCAGCGCGGACTTCCGCGAGGAGCGCGGCCACCGCTACAACTTCGACGACCAGCGCTACACGAAGCGCCAGACCGAGTTCAAGCAGCCCGGCACCTGCCTCAACTGCCACGCCTCGAACTACGTCCAGATGATGGCGGAGGGCGAGGGTGACCTGAGGAAGGGCTTCGCCAAGCTCAACGCGATGAGCTGGGACGACGCGGCGGCGAAGATCGAGCACCCGGTCGCCTGCATCGACTGCCACGACCCGAAGGACATGAAGCTGCGCATCACCCGCCCGGGCCTGATGGACGGCATGGCGGCCCTGAAGAAGCTGGAGGGCATCGAGGACTACGACGTCAACCGCGACGCCACCCGCCAGGAGATGCGGACGCTCGTCTGCGCCCAGTGCCA
>CAZCWA010000213.1:0-8608 GCA_964502265.1 uncultured Myxococcaceae bacterium
GTACGGTAGAAGGCCCCTGCGCCATGAGCTGCGCCGCGAGCATCTTCTCTTCGACGGTCTCCTTCCCCAGCCGCCGGAGCGCCCAGATGATGAAGAGCGCCGCGAGCGTGGCGAGGAACACCGCGATCATCCAGGAGAAGTGCGGCAGCAGCGACACCCACAGCTCGCGCACGGCCACGTTGGTGTCCCAGACGGGCGGCGCGGGGGGCACCTCGGCGACGACGGGCTCGGCGGGAACCTCTGGCTCCGCGGGAACCTCCGGCGCGGGAGGCGGCGGCGCGTTGCGGAGGTCCTCGCTGATCGGCAGGAGCACCTGGCGGCCGACGGTGACCTTCATCCAGCCCTTCGACAGCCGCTGCTCCAGCCGGCGCACCAGGGCCTGCACGTCCTTCTGCGCGACCGAGCGCTCGTGGGCGAACTCGCAGCGGGCCTCGGTGAGGTACTCCTGCGCCGGGACGCTTCCGGGGCCCTGCACCTGCGGCAGGCCGGGCAGCGAGCTGGACCGCGGCTGATCCACCACGACGTGGTCGCGGTAGACGCAGCCCTTGGAGAAGCAGCGCTCGGCGGCGCAGTCCTGCGCCAGCGCGAGGTCGAAGTTGCTCTCCAGCGTGCGCAGCTCCATCAGCACGGTGGAGGGGATGTGGCTCTGCGGCACCGGGGTGGCGTTCTGGGCGAAGGCCACGCCGCTTTGGAAGAGCGCCGCGAAGAGAAGGGACGAGACGAACGAGGCGCGACGCATCAGTAGATCCTCACCACCACGCGGCGGTGCCGCGCATTGCGCTCTTCAGTGGACAAGCCCTGCAGGAGCTCTTCGTCGAGCGGCTTGGTGTCCGCGTAGCCCTCGACGCGGATCCGCGCCTTGTCGATGCCGACCTGCTCGAGCCGCTGGCGTACGACGATCGCGCGCGCAGACGACAGCTCCCAGTTCGAGGGGAACTGCCCGCCCTGGATGGGGATGGAGTCCGTGTGGCCCTCCACCGCGAAGTTGTACTTGGACGAATACGGCGCGAGCACCTTGAGCATCCCCGCCACCGTCTGCTCGAACGAGGGCCGGATGTTCGCCTTGCCCGAGTCGAAGACCAGGCCCGAGTTCAGGTAGACCTCGAGGCCGTCCGCCGTCTGCCGGGTGGAGACGAAGTCCTTGAGGTTCTCCTCGACGATCCGGTCCTCGATCTCCTGGCGGATCGACTCCAGCGACGCCGGCTGCTCCTCGCCGGACATCGAGCGGACGATCTGCTGCATCTTCCCCTTGCTCAGGTTCGCGGCGGAGAGCAGCACCACGAAGAAGAGCAGCAGGTTGGTGATCAGGTCGGCGTAGCTGAGCAGCCAGCTCTCGTCGTGTTGGATCTTGCGCCGCATGCGCTACCCCTCCGAGCCACGCGAGACGATCTCGTTGACGCTCATCTGGCAGCGCTCGAGGAACCCCAGCCGCTCGTCGAGCAGCCCGTTGAGGTAGTTGCTGATGGGCCCCGCCACGCCCGCGCCGAACGCGACGCCGTAGAGCGCCGCCAGCAGCGCCAGCGACATCGCCGCGCCGATGTTCAGGTTGTCCGAGTTCATCGACCGGAAGAGCTGGACCATGCCGGTGATCGTCCCGACCATGCCGAACGCGGGTCCGAGCTTGGAGAGCATCTCCCAGTTGTGGATCGCCGGCTGCCAGGTGCCGATCTCCTCGTGGCGCAGCTCCGTGAAGGCCTTGGCGGACGCAGCCTCCGGGGCGCGGCTGAGGATGAGCTCGGCCATCTTCTTCACCGCAGCGGACTGGCTCTTTTCCGCGATGCCCACCGCCTGGGCGCGCTTGCCCTCGCGCCAGAGGGCGAAGACCTCCTCGCGCTCCTTCTCCATCGCCTCGGTCTTGCGGCCGAAGAAGCGGAGCCCCGGGATGAGCTCGCGCAGGGCCACGAAGGTGCGGAGCGTGGTCCGGGTGGACGAGCTGACCAGCACCGCCGCCAGCGAGCCGACGAGCACCATCACCATCGCGTGCGAATCGAATGCGGAGATGGCCTTCGCGTGGTCCGCGCTCCTGTCCGCGAAGCCGTACCAGACGACGAACCCCAACAACGCCAAGCCGATGATCTGCATGTGTTCGCTTACCTCTGCTGCTTCTGGAGCTCTTCGAGCTTCCGGCGGACGGCCGGATCGCTCTCGATGGCCTCGACCTGCTCGTAGATCTGGATGGCCTTCTCGCGCTCTCCCATCATCAGGAGGAGCGACGCCTTGGCGCGAAGGAACTCGGGGTGGGCCGGATAGCGCTGGAGCACCGTCTCCGCCCACTCGAGCGCCAGGTGGTAGTTTCCGCCCTGCAACGCCTCCTGCATGTTCGACCGCGCGCGCACGATGCTCACCTCGGGCGCACTCTCGTTGATGCGCAGCCCGCGCGCCCGGTACGCCTCGACGAGGGACGTGTCCGCCACGCTGGGAGGCGGCGGCACCACCCGGCTGGCCGGCACCGTCTTCACGTCACCGCTGCCCTGCGAGTGCTCGATCACGATCCGCTGGCCGCTGGCGAGGACCGGCACGTCCACCTCGGTGATCAGGTTGCCGTCGTTCCAGCGCACCTTCATCACCGTCGTCGAGCCGTAGGCGAAGGGGCGCGTGGTGGTCCCCTCCTCCTGCAGCGCAGTGTGCTTCTGCGGCGGAGGCTCGACCAGGTAGTAGGTGTAGTTCCGCTGCGCGCACGAGGAGAGCAGCGCGAGCGCCGCGGCCCCGGTAGCGGTGAGGGAGAGAAGACGGCTCATGGCAGCACCGGCAGCAGGTGGAAGTTCATCAACGTGAGGCCCACCCCGATCCGCCCGTTGGTGGAGGCGGAGAAGGTGATGCCGTAGTTGGTGGTGGAGATGGGCACGCGGACCATGAAGACGCCGCTCAGCAACGGATCGAGCACGGTGGTGTTGTCGCCGGTGACGGACTGCACGAGCGCGGTGGGCACGCTCATGATCACCTTGCCGCCGACCATGATGTTCATCGCCTTGGGGATGACGCGGTAGTACGCGCCGCCGATCCCGAAGACGGGATCCCAGCCGGAGAAGGTGACGCCGGAGAGGTTGGCGTTGGTGTCGCCCCACTGCTCCACCCAGTCGAGCGAGAAGTGCTGGCCCGGGTACACGGTGAAGTCGATGAAGGTGTGCGTGAGCGAGTCCCCGCGCGCGCGCCGCTCCAGCTCCCGGGTCAGCGAGAAGTTGCGCTTGGACCGTGCCATCGCGCGAAGGCCGGGATCGAAGTTGTCCGCGAGCACGATCCGGCTGTTGCGCAGATCGACCATCCGGAAGGACACGCCGTGCCCCGTCTCGTCGAGCCAGATCGCGCTCTTCGCCGGCGGTGCGTTGCCGCGCGCGTCCTCGTCGAAGCGGACGATCTCCGTCACCCCGACGCCGGTGGTCATCTGCTCCATCCGGCCGTCCTGCACGTAGAGCCTCGGCGACATGCAGGCCTCGCACGCGCGCAACGACGCGTTGCCGAAGACCCTTCCCAGCGTGCCGACCGCCGCGTTCGGGTACCAGGTGCGGGTCTCCTCGAAGGCCGGCATCGCCGAGACGACCATCACCGGCATCAGGTCCTGCACGCTGAAGCCGCCCTCCTCCAGCCGGAGCTGCAGCGTCTCCTCCAGCCGCGCGAGCGCATCCCGCGTGTTCTCGCGCTGCGCCAACGCCAGCGAGGGCAAAAGGAGCAGGACCAGCGCCGTGGCTCTCAGAAGCAAAACGACACCTCCGCGCCGAAGGACTGGAACTGCACGAAGCCGAAGTCGAGGTAGTTGCCGATGGCGGGCGCGTTCCCCAGCCCGGGCAGGTTCTCGAGGTAGAGGCTGACGCCGATCCGGTTCTTCACCCGCAGCTCCGCGCCGAGCTGAATCGCCGCGAAGGTCGCGTGGTAGTCCGAGCGGCCCGCGTTGTTGACGAGGTCGGTCATCGTCGGCGTCTCGAGCGAGAAGGTGCGCGCGCCCTGGCCGTGGATGTTGATGACGTTGAGTCCGGTGAAGCCGTAGATGTCCGGCCGGGTGAGCGAGGTGCTGCGACCGCTGAGCAGCCGCGAGATGCGCGCGCCCGCGAGCCAACCGGTGTGCAGCTCCGGCATCCACGTCCCGGCCAGATGCGCGCTGGCCGTCCACGCCCGGGCCTGGGTGAGCGCGGCCTCGGCGCCGACCTGCAGCCAGATGTAGGGCGCGGAGATGACGGGCCCGCCCTGGTCGCCCTCGGCATACATCCGGATGCCCACCTTCATCGGGACGAGGAAGAGCCCGCGCTTCTCCAGCGCGTCCATGTACTCGGCCCGTGCTTCGGTCGCGCTCTTCAGCCGCTCCGGCGTGCGAAGCAGCGCAGGAGAGGACGTGGTGGTGGTGAGCGTGCGCGCGTAGACGATGGGGAGCGCCGGCTGCAGCTCGGTGATGCGGGCGCGGAGGACCAGCGCCGAGCCCTCGGCCTCGAAGTCGAGGAAGAGCGCGTGCTTGCTGCCCGAGAGCCCGCCCAGCTTCGCCAGCGCCTCGGGGTTGTCCACGCCGCGCGAGACCAGCGTGCCCTTCGCCCCTGCCTGCACGATCACCGCGGTGCACTGCGGACAGTGGGCGAGCTGCACGTTGCCCTGCCGGTTGTTGGTCACCAGCGAGGCGAAGTGGTTCTCGATCAGCGCGTCCAGCCCGCTGCCGAAGCCGACGGGAGAGGTCACGTCCGCGAGCACGACCGGGGTCTGCACCGGGAACGGCGGGTTCTGCGTCCACGCGTAGACGAGCTCGTCGAGCAGGTCGTAGGCCTGAAGCTGGATCTGCGAGGCGATCTCCCCGCGGAGCTGCTCCATCTGCGCGCGCTGCAGGTCGCGGACGGAGGGCGCCTGGGCGTAGGAGCGGCTGGCCACGCTCAACGCGAGCAGCAGCAGCGCGGCGATGAAGTGGAAGTGCAGGCGCTTCACTGCAGCCACCTCCACTGGCCGGCCACGCAGACCCCGGCGTGAAGCTGGGTCTCGCGGGGATCGACGAGCACGATCCCGAGGAACGCGTCCTTCGGCCCGAGCGAGGCCTGATCGAAGTACCGCCTGCACGCGAGCCGGTACGCATCCTGCGGCGGCATCCCGCGCAGCACCGCGAGGTCTCCCGCTGCCAGCATCGGCACCCGATCCGACACACGCCTTCCCTTCTCTGCCAGCTCGGTCCGCGCCGCGACGCTGATCTTCTGGGCCACCTGCGCGTCCGGATAGAACGCGTCCACGTGCCAGGTCAGCGCCGCGTCGTCGACCACCGCATCGGCCGTCTCGGCGATCTGCGCCATCGCGCTTCGGAGGGAGGAGAGGATCACCTCGTCGCGGGCGGACCGCTCGCCCCAGCGCACGTACCGCTGACGGCACGCGAGGGCCTCGATGCGCTGATCGATGATCCGCGCCGGAAGCGGCCGCACCCGATGCGGATAGAGCTCCTGCGCGCGGGCGTGGTTCATGCGCTCGCACTCCATGTTCCGAGCGTCCTGCTTGCCGACGAAGATCGCGTGGGACGGGTCTGTCACCCGCTCGGCGATGACCAGGGACGGCATGAGGAGCACCACGAGGAGCGTCTCCATGCGGCTACTTCTCCTCCCCGCCGGTGAGCGCGCTGGCCGGTGCCGTCAGGGGCTGGCGCTGGCCACCGGTGTCGCCGAGCCTGGGCGCCGGAATCGATGGAGCGGGCGCAGGCGTGGAGGGCGTGGTGGGCTCTGCGGGTTGGAACTCGCGCAGCACGCGCTGGCGGACGTGGGCGTTGAGGGCGAGCTGGCTGAGCTGGCCGTAGAAGTCCCTGGAGAAATCCTTCTTCGGCGCATCGCCGGTGATGCGGTCCTCCTTCTTGCGGAACGTGTAGTCGGCGAACGCGTTGACCGCCCAGACGCCGAAGCCGAGGTACTCGACGAAGCGTCCCTGCATCGTGTCCTGGACGAGGATCGTGCCGTCGCGGTCGCGGAGGGTGACGTCCTGCGCGAGCGTGTACTCCTGCACCATCGGCACCATGGTGAGGGTGAGGTAGGTGAGGATGATCAGCGCGCCGCCGTCGTGCTGGTTCACCATCCGCGAGCGGAGGTCCATCACCAGGTCCGGGTTCTCGCCCTCGTCGCGCGGGTTGGCGCCGCGGTTGGGGCGGGGGATCTCCACCTCCACCAGCGCGCCCTGGTTCCGGAAGTTCGTGGAGACCGAGCGGCACAGCTTCACCGCGTCGTTCGCGGACAGGTTCTCGCTCGGGTGACAGCGGACGAGGAGCTTCACGCCCTCGAAGTTCGCGAGCTGCGGATCCACGACGACCGGCCGCTGCAATGAGGTGAGCGGCTGGTACACCGTGGTGATGCAGCCTGCGCCGGACGTGACCGCCAGCAGCGCCACGAGGAGGGCGCCCAGCACGCGCCCCGCGCGGCCATGAGGCATGCGGGACGCGCGGCCGTCCCCCTGCGGCTGTCTCATAGCGGTCATGAGCGCCCGCCCGGCTGCAACGGACATGCCCTGCCCGTCCGCGCAGGGAAGTGCCCGACTCCGCTGGGCAAAACCCCTGACAGCCATGTCATGTCGAGGATCATGAATCAGGGAGCGAGGTGTACCCGGTGAGGGTGAGCCGAGTCCACTCCCCCGGTGGTGACATTCCCGGACCGGGCCGCCTAACTGCTCGGAATAACTGGGCCCATCCCGAGGTGCCGAGCCCCTGGTCGTCCGGACGCAGCCCAAGCTTGGAGGAGCATGATTTCGGAGCGCTTCAGCCTGCCTCTGCGTCGTCGTCCGGATCGGGGATGAAGTCCTCAGCAAGCAGCTCACCGATCCGGTCGAGCGCGTCGCTCCGGGTTCCCTGCCAGGCGAGGAAGACCACCTGCTTGAGCAGAGGGCCGTTCTGAAGGGAGAGCCCCGCCTCCTGCGCGAGCGCCTTGAGCGTGTCGATCCGCGCCTGCCCTTCGTAGAGCGTGAACGTGCCGTCCTCGACCGCCCGCAGGACATTGCAGCGGAAGCTGCGGCACGCCGCGGGGCGCCGGTCGTACACCGAGCAGCACTTCCCCTTCAGCGCCCCGCACGGCTGACGAAGCACCGGCTTCTTCTCGCTGTCCACGGCGAGGATGACCGGCGTCCCGCGCAAGCGTTCGGCCTCTTCTGCGGTCACGGGCGCGTGGTCAAAGAGCGTGCCGTCGCAGCACATGCCACAGCTCAGGCACAGCGAGGTAGAGGGCGAAGCGTCACTCACGTCCTCACCATATGGAACCTCACGTCAAAGCCGATGAGGCGAACGTCAAAGTCCGGCCAGGCTTCTTTGACTTCCCCCGTCGCCGGCGCAGACGACCACGGAGGATGAGGCCCCTGTGCCGCGATTAGAAAGAACTGAATTGATATTATGAATCTATTCGACGAATTCAGTAAGGTTCCTAAGTTCGATCAAGTGGCGAGGAGCCTTCGACGTGGACGAGCGACAGAATCCATTTTCACCGGGCGCCGGCACACCTCCGCCTGAGTTGGCCGGTCGGCGTACCGTTCTCGAGAATGCCGCGATTGCGCTCGCGAGGGTCAAGGGAGGCCGGCACGCGCGCAGCGCCCTCCTCCTCGGCCTTCGGGGCGTGGGCAAGACAGTCCTCCTCAACGAGATTTCGAAAGAGGCGGAGAAGCTCGGCTTCGAAGCCGTGGAACTCGAAGCCCCCGAGGATCGCCGCTTGGCCGAGATCCTCGTCCCTCCCCTGCGAAGGACGCTGGTGAGGCTGAGCGCCGTCGAGCGTGCGCGCGAGGTTGCCGCAGGTGCGCTGAGCGTCCTTCGGGCGTTCGCCGCCGCGTTCAAGGTGGAGGTCGGCGACTTCTCCGTAGGATTGACTCCAGGCACGGCGGACTCGGGCGATCTCGAGACGGACCTCGCAGACCTCTTCTTGACGGTCGCCCGCGCCGGGCAGATTGCCGACCGTCCCATTGCCGTGCTCGTCGACGAAGTTCAGTACCTCTCGGAGAAGGACCTCGCTGCGCTCATCGTCGCGCTCCACAAGGTTTCGCAAAAGGCGCTGCCGCTGGTGCTCTTCGGAGCGGGGCTCCCACAAGTGGCGGGACTGGCGGGTGACGCCAAGTCCTACGCGGAGCGACTCTTCGAGTTTCCTGGCGTCGGGCCGCTGGCCGCTGAAGACGCTCGTGCCGCCATTGCCGAGCCGATGCGGCGCGAAGGTGTCGCGATCGAACCTGACGCGCTCGACCTGATCGTCTCCCGAACGGAGGGCTACCCCTACTTTCTGCAGGAGTGGGGCGCCCACACCTGGCGCGTGGCTGCTGACTCACCCGTGCGGGTACAGGACGTCGAGGTCGCCTCCGATCGCGCAGTGGCCGCGCTCGACCAGAGCTTCTTCCGCGTCCGGCTCGATCGCCTGACCCCGCGGGAGAAGGACTACCTCCGGGCCATGGCGGATCTCGGACCCGGGCCTCATCGTTCGGGCGAGGTCGCACAGCGCCTCGGAATCGACGTAACGACGGCAGGCCCCCTGCGAGCTGGGCTGATTCGGAAGGGGATGATCTTCAGCCCGCAGCATGGAGACACGGCGTTCACCGTTCCGATGTTCGACGCCTTCATGAGGCGCGCGATACCAGAGTGGACGCCCGACGCTTCCGCTGCTCAGCCGAGGCAACGCAAACCTCGGCGCAAGAAGCGGTGACGCCC
>CAZCWA010000214.1:0-2218 GCA_964502265.1 uncultured Myxococcaceae bacterium
GGCGAACGAGGCGGGACAGGCGGAGGCGAGGAGCTAGATGGGCGCGCGAGCGAAGGGTGAGGGGACGCAGCGGCGGGGCGAGGTGACGCTGCCGCCGCTGGAGGAGCTGACCACGAAGGGCGGGCTGAAGGTCGTCATCGCCCGGCGCGAGCCCATCCCGTTGGTGTCCGCCCGCATCGTGCTCCAGGGGGGCGGCGCGGTGGATCCGGCCGGGCGGTTCGGCATCGCGGACTTCACCGCGCGGCTGCTGCGGCGCGGCACCGAACGGCGGAGCGCGGACGAGATCAACGACGCGGTGGAGTTCGTGGGCGCATCCCTCAACGCGGGCGCCAGCGAAGACTTCTCGGTGGTGAGCCTCACCACGCCGGCCCGGCACCTCGAGGCGATGCTGGAGGTGATGGCGGAGCTGGTGCGCGAGCCCGCGTTCCCCGAGGCCGAGGTGGAGAGCGCGCGCAGGCGGGTGCTCGCGCACCTCGCCAACGATCTGGACGATCCGGGGCTGGTGGCGGACCACGCGCTCACCCAGGCGCTGTGGGGAGACCACCCGTACGGGCACGACGTGAGTGGCTCGGCGCGGGACGTGGCGCGGTTCACGAGGGACGACGCGGTCGCCTTCCACAAGACGCGCTGGGGGCCGAAGGTGGCCACGATGGTCATCTGCGGCGCGGTCGATCCGGCGAAGGTGCGCAAGCATTTGGAGCGGCTGTTCGGCGACTGGAGCGGAGGGCCGGACGAGGCGCCCCGCTTCGAGCCCCGCGCGAAGGCCGCGGGCGCAGGCCGGGTGCTGCTCATCGACAAGCCGGAGCAGACGCAGTCGCAGGTGAGGCTGGGCGGGATGGCGATGCGCCGCGGCGGGGAGGGGTGGATCCCCGCGGTGGTGATGAACACGCTGCTCGGCGGAGGTTTCACCTCCAGGCTGGTGAAGGAGATCCGGGTCAAGCGCGGCCTCTCCTACGGCGCCGGCTCCGGGTTCGACGGGATGATGCACGGCGGCAGCTTCAGCGTGTCCTCGTTCACCAAGACCGAGTCGACGGGGGAGCTCATCGCGGTCGCGCGCGACGAGCTGGCGAAGATGCACGCCAGGGGGCCGACGGAGAAGGAGCTGCAGACCGCGCGGACCTACCTCGCCGGGCTCTACCCACTGCGGCTGGAGACCAACGAATCGGTCGCCGCGGCCATCGCGGAGACGCGCCTGTTCGGGCTCGGGGACGACTGGGTGTCGCGCTACCGCGAGCGGGTGCGCGGCGTGACGCGGAAGGAAGCGCACGAGGTGGCGCGCCGGCTTCTCCCCGTCGAGGCACCCGCCGTGGTCGTGGTGGGCAACGCCGCGAAGGTGAAGAAGCACCTCAAGGGGCTGGGGCCCATCGAGGTGAAGGCACACACCGAGCTGACGTGAGCCCGCCGCCGGGCGACCCAATCCCCGTCCTGCTCGAGACGCAGGACGTGCTCGCGGTCGACAAGCCCGCGGGCATGGCGGTGATCCCCGGACGGGACGGGCCGAGCGGGGAGTCCCTCCATGAGCGACTGCAGGCCGCGCGGGGCGAGCGCCTCTGGGTGGTGCACCGGCTGGACCGGGACACCTCGGGGGTGATCGTCTTCGCGCGCAACGCGGCCGCCCATCGGGCCCTCTCGATGGCGTTCGAGGCGGGGCGGGTGGAGAAGCGGTACCTCGCGCTGTGTGAGGGGAGTGTGGGCGAGTCGCGCGCGGTGGACGTGGCGCTCGTGCCGGCGCGGAAGGGGCGGATGCGTCCCGCGGCGGCCGGCGAGGAGGGCAAGCCCGCGCGGACGGAGCTCTCGCCGGTCGAGCCTTTCGGCGAGGGGGCCACGCTGGTAGAGGCCAGGCCGCTCACCGGGCGGACCCATCAGATCCGCGTGCACCTGCGGAGCGTTGGACATCCGCTGTTGGTGGACCACCAGTACGGGAGCAAGGCCCCGTTCCCGCCGCCGCCCGCCGCGCCGGTGCTGGAGCGGACGCCGCTGCACGCGTCCCGGCTCGGGTGGGCGGGCTTGCAGGGCGTGGATGACGCGAACGTGGAGGCGCCCCTTCCCGGCGACATCGCCGCGGCCATCGCGCTGCTCCGGGAGGGAGCGGCACGGTGAGAGGGCGCCGGCGCTGGCCCTGCGTGTAGGAGAACGGCAGGTGCAAACACACATTCTGCAGGGACAAGCACGCCGGCGGCAGAGACAAGTGCTCCAGCGGGAGATGCAGGGACGCCGG
>CAZCWA010000214.1:2318-8544 GCA_964502265.1 uncultured Myxococcaceae bacterium
GACTGGGTGAGCACCCCGTTCACGAAGGGGCCGCTCACCTGGGGTGAGATGACGCCCCGATTGGTGGAGAGGCGGACTGCGCCGCTAAAGGACGGCCCGTTGCTCCCGGTCGCGCGCACGGTGATGGAGAAGGGGACATTCCGGCGCTGCGCGGGGATCGGGTCCAGCTCGAATCCCTCCGGCAGCACGACGGCGCGCACCTGGACCGCGCGCGGCAGCACCGACGAACGGCCATCGCCCAGGGTCACCCCCACGTCGTGGACGCCCGGCGCGAGGTCGAGCGGCGCCACCACCTGCCACTGGCCTGGAGCCGAGGCCAGCGGCGCCTCCACCTCACGGTCGCCGATCCGGACTCGAAGGTGCTCGTCGACCTCGAGCTGCCTGTCGTCGTGGTCCGCCCGGAAGGGGAGCACGGCGTCCACCTGAACCAGCAGAGGGGGGGCGCTCCCTTCGTCGAACGTCGAAGGCGTCACCGCCCGGATCACGGGCTGGGGCAGGTCCTCTGCGCAGCCTGCAACTCCAAGCGCCAGCAGGACCGTGGCCGCCCACGTCCAGCGCAGCCGTGGACCGGAAGTATATTGCCGGATGGCGGAAGGATGACAGGCAGTATGTTGCCGATCCCAGTCCCGGTCCCGGCCCAGAGAGGCACCCTGCAGCTCTGATCGCGCGGGCGTCATCTCATCGTCCTCCGGTCCAGCGCACGCCCACCGAGCCGGTGAACCCTCCAGGCGTCGCTTCGAGCTGCGGTGACCGCACCCGGGCCCAGGCGCCTCGCCCTTCGGCGATCACCTCCACCGGGCCGGCGAGGATGCTGGCCTGCGCTGCGGCGAAGAGCTCGTAGCCGAGACCGAGCACCGAGGCCCGTGGCTGGAACTCGGCCCGAATCGTCTGCTGGTAGGGCACCGCGCCACCGCCTCCGCGCGCGTGCAGCGAGAAGGGGCCGGAGGAGAAGATCAGCGCGCGCCCGGACAACGTCACCGGCACCGCGATCAGCGTCGACTCCAGCCGCCCCAGCCGGGCGGCACCTTCGAACCCGCCCGTCCGGAGCCCCAGGTTCAGCTCCGCCGCGACCCGCCCATCCCAGAGCGGCAACACGCGACCGACTCCCGCCTCGAGCGCCACGCCGGCGTTGGCGCCGCCCGCGACGTAGGTCCCCACCAGCGCGTGCACCGGCCACTGGCCTTCCCGTGGCTGCAGCGACACCGCGCCCTCGTCATCGCGGCCGCCCAGGGCCCGGCGGGATCGGCGCCGCGCCTCGCGTTCGGTCTCCGGGGGCCGCTCGCCCACCTCCACGCGCGCGCGCCGGGGCTCTGCTTCGCCCACTGCGACCGACACCGCGACCTCGGCAGCCCCTGCCTCCGGCCGCACCTCGTAGCGGCTCACACCCTCCCCCCCGGGCGCCCGCTCCAGGGACGCTCCCTGCGCGTTCGCCGCCACGCGGGCCCCGTCTTCTCCCGCCACCGCGGCCACGAGCCACCCTCCCGAAGGCGGCATCGGCTCGGGGCCGAGCGCCACCGCGAACGGTCTCGTGCGCGGCACCTCCAGCGGCACCGTCCGCGTGAGCTGGCGCCCGCCGGGCGCGGTGGCGATCACCTGCGCCCCCTTCACCCCCGGCGGGACCTCGATGGGCACCTGCACCCGGCCGCGGGCGTCCGCGCGCACCGGGCCGAAGCTCTGACCGCCCACCTCCACCCGCACCTCGGCGTTGGGCTCGGTGGACATCTCCAGCTCGGTGCGGCCCCACAACGGGACCCTCGCCACCGCCACGCGTCCTTCCCGATCGCGCGCGTCCCACACCAGGAGCACCACCCAGGCCGGATACCGCACCTCGGGCGGCACCCATCGCAGTGCATAGACGCCGCGCAGCTCGGCGACCGCGGTCAACGTGCCGCTGCTCGCCGCGAAGCGCAGGTCCGCGTGCTTCTCCAGCCCGTGTACGAGCAGCTCCGCCGAGCTCTGCACCCCGAGCACGAACCGCTCGGGCGAGATCTCGATCGCGGGCTGTGCGCTCTGCGCCCGCGCGGTGGGCGCCATCACGGCCACCAGCACCGCCACCACGCTGAGGAGCCTTGCGCGCATGAGACGAGAACCGCCGCCTACTCCTCCACCGGTCCGCTCGACCCGACCGGGGATTCGGCGGGGGCCTGGGCCATCGGCTTGTCGGCGGGGCCGGTCATCGAGGAGCGGGGGCGCTCGAACGAGGGCTTTGCCGCAGGCGCGCCGCCACCGCGCCCATGCACCAGCGTCTTCTCGGCCATCTTGAAGAGCACGTCGACCTTGTCGCCCCGCGCGGCGGTGACGATGCCGAAGCCGAAGCTCGGGTGATCGATCACGTCGTCGACCCCGAAGGTCTCCTTCGGGCTGTACCGCTTCGCCGGCCCGAGGTGCTTCTGCGACATGAGCTGGTCGAAGGTCATGGTGATCTTCGATGCCGCGGCCGCCGCGCTCGCGGTCGAGCGGCTGCCCGATGCGCGCGCGGACGAGGCGCTGCTGGAGGCACCGCTGCTGGAGGCGCGGGGCCGCGCGGTCTCGCTGCTGCCCGGAGGGGCCTTGTAGTTGTGCTGCGCGCCGCAGGTGTTGCACTGCACGCGGACGACCTTGTCCCCCACCATCGCGAGGATGGTGTGCGCCAGCGTCATCTTGCACTTGCCGCAGAGTGAGTCGATCTCACCACCGGTTCGGTAGCTCGGCATGTCGTTCGTGTTCCCGAAGGTCTCGTACACCGGCGCTGCTGGCCCGGCTCGTGAAAGGAGGGCGCGGAGATATAGGACCGGAGAGGTACGTGAGGAAGCACATCTTGACGGAGGGGTTGGCCGGCCGCAGGGTGCGGTCATTGGAACACGGAAGCGAATCCACGCAGCCGCATGCGCAGCACCGCCGGGCGCTCGATCAGCTCATCCGCCCCACGCGGGCCGAGGTGGACCTCGCCGCGCTCTCCCGAAACCTCGCTGAGGTGAAGCGGCTCGCCGGGCGCTCGAGCGTGCTCGCGGTGGTGAAGGCCAACGCCTACGGACACGGCGCGGTGATCGTCTCGCGGGCGCTGGAGCAGCAGGGCGTGGACCTGCTCGGGGTCGCGCTGGTGGAGGAGGGGCTGGAGTTGCGCAACGCCGGCGTGCGCGCGCCCATCCTCGTGCTCGGCGGCGCCTACGAGGGCGGCTGGGATCTCATCGTCTCGCGCGGGCTCATCCCCACCATCTTCCGGATCGATCACCTCGATCACCTCGCAGAAGCGGCCCGCCGCGCCGGGCTCGCCACCCCGGTCGAAGCGCACCTGAAGGTGGACACCGGCATGGGCCGGCTAGGGCTCGCGCCGCAGGACCTCGACGCCTTCCTCGACCGCGCGGCGCAGCTCCCCGAGGTCCGGGTAGACGGGCTGCTCTCGCACTTCGCCAACGCGGATCTGGCGGACGCGGCGCTCACCCGGCTCCAGATCCAGCGCTTCCAGGACGCGCTGGCGCAGATGCGCAGCCGGGGGAGGTCGCCACGCTTCCGGCACCTCGCCAACTCGGCCGGGGTGATCGACCGCCCGGAGGTCCGCGATGGTCTCGAGCTGAACCTCGTGCGGCCGGGGATCATGCTCTACGGCTACCCGCCGGCGGAGTGGCTCGGGCAGGACGTGGCGCTCACCCCGGTGCTCTCGTGGAAGTCCGCCATCAGCCACCTGAAGACGGTGCCCACGGGGACGCCGATCTCCTACGGCAGCACCTGGACCGCGCCGCGCGAGAGCGTCATCGCCACCGTCCCTCTGGGCTACGCGGACGGCTACGGGCGCGAGTACTCGAACACCGCAGAGGTGCTGGTGCGCGGGCACCGGGTGAAGGTCGCAGGCCGGGTCTGCATGGACATGTTCATGGTGGACGTGACCGGCGTGCCGGGCGTGGCGTTGGGCGATGAGGTCGTCCTCATCGGCACCCAGGGCGACGAGCGGGTGGACGCGAACGCGCTCGCGCGCATCGGTGGGACCCTCCACTACGAGGTGCTGTGCGCGGTGGGGGCGCGGGTCCCGCGGCGGGCGGTGGGCGGCTGAGCTTCGCGGCCCCCTCCAACGTTGACCGGAACGCGTCGAACGCCGCTGACAATTGCCCCGACGAACGGATCGTTGTGTCGCCCACGGCCCGGCATAGAGTAGCCGCCGGATGGCGCAGGACGTGAAGGACAGACCCGCGGAGCGCCCGCCGAGCGCGCTCGGCCGCTACGTGGAGGGCGTGGGCGAAGGGCTCTTGCGCCTCGTCTCGGAGCTGGGCGGGATGGCGCTGCTCACCTTCCACACCCTGCGCTGGGCGGTGCGTCCGCCCTACCGGCTGAACAACCTCTTCGCCCAGTTGGACTTCGTGGGCGTGGGGTCGATCTTCATCGTCGTGCTCACCGGGACGTTCACCGGGATGGTGTTCGCGGAGCAGACCGGCCGCGCGTTCGAGATGTTCGGCGCGGAGAGCCTGGTGGGGCCCACGGTGGCGCTGACGCTCAGCCGCGAACTGGGGCCGGTGTTCACCTCGTTGATGGTGACCATGCGCGCGGTGTCGTCCATGAGCACCGAGCTGGGCACCATGCGCGTGACCGAGCAGGTGGACGCGCTGGAGACGATGGCGGTGAACCCCGTCCAGTACCTGCTGGCGCCGCGGGTGATCGCCGGGCTGGTGATGGTGCCCATCCTCACGCTGCTGTTCATCATGGCCGGGCTGGCCGGCGCCTTCTTCGTCTCGGTGGAGGTGAAGGGGATGAGCGCGGGCACCTGGCTCACCCGGACGGCGGAGTGGCTGGACGTCGAAGACCTGATGGAGGGAGTGATCAAGGGCGCGGTGTTCGGCTTCGCGGTCACGCTCATCGGTTGCTACAAGGGCTACCAGGCGTCCGGCGGCGCGAAGGGCGTGGGCAAAGCGACCACCGAGGCGATGGTGGCGGCCGCGCTCTCCATCTTCATCCTCGACTACTTCATCGGCGTGCTCCTGCACTGATGGCTCCGATTATCCAGATCGTGGACGTGCGGAAGTCCTTCGGCGACCACGCGGTGCTCAAGGGCATCGACCTCGACGTGGAGGAGGGGACGACCACGGTCATCCTCGGTGGCTCGGGCTCGGGGAAGACGGTGCTGATGAAGCACATGATCGGCCTTCTGCGCCCGGACAGCGGGAAGGTGATCGTGGACGGCGAGGACATCGTCCAACTGCCCCAGGACGAGCTGTCCCGGGTGCGGAAGAAGTTCGGGATGGTGTTCCAGGCCGCGGCGCTCTTCGACTCGATGAACGTCTACGAGAACGTCGCCTTCCCGCTGCGCGAGCACAAGAAGGTCGCCGAAGAGGAGATCCGCCAGAAGGTGCGCGAGAAGCTGGCGATCGTCGGGCTCAAGAACGTGGAGCACAAGTTCCCCGCGGACCTCTCCGGCGGCATGCGCAAGCGCGTGGGCCTGGCGCGCGCGATCATCCTCGACCCGAAGATCGTCCTCTACGACGAGCCGACGACGGGGCTCGACCCCATCACCACCGACTACGTGGACGAGATGATCCTCGACGCCAAGAAGCAGCTCGGCGTGACCTCGGTGGTCATCAGCCACGACATCGCGTCCGCGTTCAAGGTGGCGGACAAGATCGCCTTCCTCCATCAGGGCCACATCGTGGACCAGGGACCGCCCGGGCACCTCCGGCACTCCCAGCACCCCGCGGTGAACGGGTTCCTGCAGACCTGGTTCGGCAAACAGTGATGAACAAGCTCGTGACCCCCTTCCGCGTCGGCCTGCTCGTCCTCACCGGCGCCGCGATCCTCTTCATCCTGCTCACCTTCGTGCGCAAGGGCGGGATGGATCCCGACGAGTCGGTGGACGTCTACGCCTACTTCAACGACGCCTCCGGACTGGGGCGCAGAAGCCGCGTGCAGATCGCCGGCATCGGCGTGGGCGAGGTGCGCGAGATCGTCCTCGAGGGGAACCGCGCCAAGGTCTGGCTGCGGATCCGCAACGACGTGGAGGTCCGCGAGGATGCCGCGCTGACCAAGCGCTCCGAGTCGATCGCCCTGGGTGACTTCCAGTTGGACCTCTTCGCCGGGACCCGCGAGGCGCCGCTGCTGCAGGACGGCGACGAGATCAAGCGCGTCTACGACGAGCAGGGCGTGACCCAGGTCTTCGAGTCCCTGCAGCGGATCACCGGCGACATCTCGGAGGTGACCGCGTCGTTGCGGCGGGTGCTCGGCGGGGACCGCGGGACCGAGTCGCTGGAGACGATCATCGCCAACC
>CAZCWA010000215.1:0-8465 GCA_964502265.1 uncultured Myxococcaceae bacterium
ACTACCGCCAGAACATCCGCAGCGCCCACAACGGGAGAACCGAGTGGATCACCGGCGGCACCAACAGTCGCCGGGACTTCCAGGGGAACGCCAACCGCGTCTACCTGGGCGTGGATCGGGGCTGGTGATGTCGCTGCGCTCGGCCCTGGGCGGGATGTGCCTCGCGCTGGTGCTGGGCGGCGCGCCGGTGGCAGGGGCGTCCGGTGAGGCGCCCACGCCACCGGCCCCCAGGGCGGCGAAGGACAAACCGAAGCAGGCGAAGCAGGGGCAGAAGAAGAAGGAGGACCCGCCCGCGGTCGCGGCAATCCCCGAGTACACCGCCCCCGACAAGCCGTTCCGGTGGGACGTCCCCAAGGTCGTCACCGAGGTCGAGGTTCCGGCAGTGATGGAGACCAACGGCATCCCGAACCGGATGCACGTGGTGGTGATCGACCTGCCGCTGCTGGAGGCCTACAACCACTTCTACCGGCACTTCACGAACTCGGGCCTGTGGGTCGCCCCCATCCAGGAGCAGATGCAGCTCGGTGACGGCCAGGCGATGTTGACCGGCTTTCATCCGGGCGAGGAGACCTCGTACTCGGTGCTGCTGGCGCCCCAGTCGGACACGCGCACCACGGTGATCCTCGGCGAGGCCTACTGGAAGGACCGCACCTTCGCGCCGGCCGTCGCCTTTGCGCCGGTCTACGCGGACGCGGAGTCGCTGCTCACGCAGAACCTGGAGGGCGGCCGGTCGCTCCAGTACACGGTGCGCGCCACGGTGGCCGAGGTCGAGACCTTCTACGAGGGCGTGTTGAAGCAGGAGGGTTGGAAGAAGGAAGCCGGGCTGTGGGTGCGTGGGCCGGAGAGCATGCAGCTCGCCATCAGCGCCGCCACCCGCGCAGGCTACGTGGACGTGGCGCTGGTGCAGGTGAACACGCCGCTGCCGGAGGACGAGCCCGCCACCGGGACCGCCCCCACCGCGGGACGCCCCACGCCGTAGCTGGCGCTTCGCCTACTGCTGCTCTGCGGGCGGCGGCGGCGCCTGGATGCCGCACCGGTCCACGCACTTGCCCAGGTTCTCCGCGCACTTCCCGGTGCACCTCGAGTTGCCCTTGCAGTTCTTCGTGCAGCCATCCGCGTGGGTGATGCACTTCTGGGCGCAGGGGACCTTCTCCGGCGGCAGGCCCCCGTGGGTGGGCGGCAGGTTCCCCCGGTTCTGCGCGAGCGCGGGTCCGGCGAAGAGCGCGGCGGCGACGGTGAGCGAGGCGAGCAGGGTACGCATGGTGGGCTCCGACGGGTGGGAGGGGATGGGATTCAGCGGCCCTTCATCGCGCGGGCATCGAGCGCGTACTTCTTCACCAGCCGCTCTATCGACTTGCGGTGCAGGCCGCTCTCGCGGGCGGCGCGGGAGATGTTCCCCTCGCAGCGCTGGAGCACCGAGCCGATGTACTGGCGCTCGAACTTCTCGAGGAGCTGCTCCTTCGCCTCCTTGAAGGAGACGTACTCGTTGATGGGGACCGCGGTCTCGTTCTGCTGGCCCTGCACCCGCGGCGGGAGGTGGTCCGGGAGGATCTCCTCCCCTTCGCTGAAGGTGAGGACGTGGGAGAGCACGTTCATCAGCTCGCGCACGTTGCCGGGCCAGGGGTAGGCGTTGAGCAGGCTGAGGGCCTCGCCGCTGAAGCGCTTGCGCCCGTACTTCTGCACCACCTCGGGATCGGTGAGCGCGCGCTTGAGGATCCAGGGGATGTCCTCGCGCCGCTGCCGCAACGGGGGCAGGGAGACGTTGATCACCGAGAGCCGGAAGTAGAGGTCCTCGCGGAAGTTGCCCGCCTGGACCTCCTTCACCAGGTCGCGGTTGGTGGCGGCGATGACGCGCACGTCCACCGAGATGGTGTCGTTGCTGCCCACCCGCCGGACCTCGCGGTTCTCCAGGACGCGAAGCAGCTTGGGCTGCAGGTCGAAGCGCAGCTCGCCCAGCTCGTCGAGGAAGATGGTGCCGCCGTGCGCGCGCTCGAAGGCGCCGGGGCGGGTGGAGGTCGCGTCGGTGAAGGCGCCCTTCTGGTGGCCGAACAGTTTGTTTTTGATCAGCTCGGGCGGGATGGCCCCGCAGTCGAGCACCACCAGCGGGCCCTTCCGGTTCGAGTTGTCGTGGATGGCGCGCGCCACCAGCTCCTTGCCGGTGCCGGTCTCGCCCTGGATCACCACCGATACGTCCATGGGCGCGATCTTCCGGATGAGGCCGAAGATCTGCCGCATCTTCACGCTCTGCCCCACCATCCCGCCCAGCTGCCCTTCGGCGTCGGGCTCGACGGTGACCTCCTCGTCCACGGGAGAGAAGGTCAGGGTGGAGGAGCCGGCGCGGACCTGCGAGCCCGGGGAGAGGTAGGCGCGCTCCACCCGCCGCCCGTCGAGGAAGGTGCCGTTGGTGCTCTCGAGATCGACGAGGAGGTAGCCGCGCTCGGTGTACTGGATCTCGAAGTGGTGGCGGGAGGCGGTGCGATCCTCCTGGAGCACGAGGTCGTTGGTGTTGTGCGCGCCCACGCGGACGCGCTCCTTGTCGGTGACGAGCTCGCGGCCGTTGTCCGGGCCTCCGGTGACGCTGACGCGGCAGCGGCGCAGCTTCAGCGTGGTCTTGTCGCCGGGGACGATCATCGTCCGGGTGTGGGTGATGTGGAGCTCGGCGGCGAGCGGGTCCGCGATCACCGCTTCACCGGGGGAGGTCAGGATCTCGTCCGGGTGCCGGTCTGGGGTGGTCATCGTGCAGGGCCGACTTTATCCCCCGCGCCGAGTCGCTGACCATCCCCGGCCCGTGTTCCGGTGTTACGGTCAAGCGACGTTCATGGCGCTCAAGGGCAAGAAGCGGAAGAGGGCGCAGGACGAGGCCGACGTGGCGCTTCTGCAGTCGGTGGCGGACGAGCCCACCGGCGTGCGCCGCAGGCGGCTGGGCAGGACGCTGGCGCTGCTCTCGCGGAAGCGTTCGCTCTACTCGACCTCGCGGCTGGTGCAGGCGGCGCGCGCGCGCGGACACCGGGCGCTGGTGCTGGACACCCTGCGCTGCAACCTCGTGCTCGAGCGGGGCCGCGCGCGGATGCTCTTCCGCGGCGTGGAGGTACGCGGCATCGACGCGGTCATCCCGCGCATCGGCGCCTCGGTGACGCACTACGGGCTGGCGGTGGTGAACCACTTCCAGATGATGGGCGTGCCGGTGGTGAACGGCGCGCAGGGCATCGCGCAGAGCCGCGACAAGCTGCGGGCGCTGCAGGTCCTCGCCTCGCACGGGATCGACGTGCCGCGCACCGTGATGGCGCGGGACCGGCAGAACATCCGCGCGCTGCTGGAGGAGGTGGGCGGGCTGCCGGCGATCATCAAGCTGCTGCGCGGAACGCAGGGCGTGGGCGTGATGATCGCGTCCTCGCTGCCGGAGGTGCAGAGCATCCTCGACACCTTCAGCGCGCTGGATCAGGACATCGTGCTGCAGGAGTTCGTGAAGGAGTCCCGCGGCCGCGACATCCGCGCGCTGGTGGTGGGCGACCGGGTGATCGGCGCGATGCGCAGGCAGGCGCGCAAGGGCGAGTTCCGCTCCAACATCCACCGCGGCGGCAGCGGCCGGCCAATCGAGCTTTCGCCCGCGTGGGCGAAGGTCGCGGTGAAGGCCGCGCGCGCGCTCGGGCTCGAGGTGTGCGGGGTGGACATGCTGGAGACGGAGGAGGGCCCGAAGGTGATGGAGGTGAACTCCTCACCTGGGTTCGAAGGCCTGGAGAAGGCCACCGGGCTCGACGTGGCCGGGGCGATCATCGAGCACGCCGCCTTGCTCGTCTCGCGCTCGTCTGCTTGACGGCCGCGCGTCTGTGATTGCGACACTTCCAACGTGTTTTCGTGGGGGGATTGTCGACAGCGGGCGTCGATCCCTAAAGTGGTCGCCGCTCGAATGCACCGCCCTACGAAGCCGATCGAGATCGTCGTCTATCAGGATGTGCTCTGCGCCTGGTGCTACGTGGCCAACGCGCGGCTGGATCCGCTCCGCCGCGAGTTCGGTCCCGCCGTGTCGTGGACCTTCCGCCCCTACCCGCTGCGGGTGAAGGACAGGGTCCCCACGCCGCGCGAGCTGCACCAGCTCGTGGCCTCGGTGGAGCGCGCGCGCAGGGAGCCGGAGGGAGAGCGGCTGCAGAAGGACCTGTGGATGTCGCAGGACCTCCCCGGCTCGAGCCTGCCCTCGCTGATAGCGCTCGAGGCGGCGCGGCTTCAGGGTGAGGACGCGCGCGAACGCCTGCTCCGGTCGATGCAGCGTGCGGCGCTGGAGCTCGGCATCAACGTCTCGCGCCCGGACGTGACGCTGGAGCTGGCGTCCTCCGCGGGGCTGGACCTCGGACGGTTCGGCGCGGCGGTGGAGTCACCGCAGATGCGGCGGCTGGTGATGAAGGAGTACCAGCTCGCGGCCGGCCGCGGCGTGAAGGGCGTGCCCACCCTGGTCATCGGCGGGCAGTGGATGCTCTCCGGCCTGCGCGAGCTGCGCGAGTACCGCGAGCACATCCTCGCCTGCATGGGCAAGCGCGCGCGCGGGGACGTGCAGTCCGGCGGCGAGCACGTGATGCACTGATGCTCAGGCCGGACGCTGCTCGCGGCGGGTGAGCGGGGCCGACGGAGCGCCGCGCCAGAGCCGCAGCCCCCACGCCACGACCAGCACAGCGAGCGCGCCGAGCAGGAACGCGATCAGCGGCGGCCAGATGGACGCACCGCTGAACGCGCCCGCGGACAGGCCCTGTGCGCCTGCGCGAGAGAGTCGACCCAGGCCGCGCTCCACGCACTCGCGCTGGGTCAGTCCCTCGCAGCCCGGGACCCCGCGGGCGAGCTCGTTGCCCGCGCCTCGGACCAGCCCTTCGCTGGCGCGCGTCGCAGCGAGCGAGAGCCCCCGCGTCAACGGTCCGTCCGCGCCCTCGTGACCGAGCTGCACCGCGAGCTCCGCCGACGCGCCGCGCACGAACGCGCGCCCCAGCTCCTCGGAGAGCAGGCCGAGTCCCGCCCTGTCCTCCTCTGTGAGCAGCTCGCGGCGGGGCCCCGCGAGGACGCCTTCCATCAGGCCCCGACCGGCGCCGGCCATCGCGCGCTCGAACACCGCCTCGAGCTGCGCGAGCAACTCGGGATCCGCGAGCGTCAGCGTGGCGCCGGCGGCAATGCCCTGGGTGAGGTCCTGTCCCACCGCGGTGAAGTCGATCGCCTCCTCCGGCTGGGGCGGCGACGAGGACTCCATGGCAGAGAGCGCACCCTCGGTGGCGCCGCGGCCGAGGTCCCGCGCCGCACGGCCGCATCCGGACAGCGCCACGAACACGACGAGGCCCAGCACGAGCCCGGTCCCCGCCCCCCACCGTCCACCCATCCGCACCTCCACCGAAGGCGGAGGGTAGGGACTTGCGGCCGCGCGGACACCTTGTCCCGGTGGTGCAGGACCGTGGGACCAACGGCGCGTTCAGTGGAGCTAGGTGGCCTTCGAGCGCGTCCGCGAGACCTTCGAGGCGCGCGAGTGCTTCGTCGCCCCGGTGCCCGCCCTCACCGTCTTCGCCGCCAGCGGGGTCCGGCGCGAGATGACCTTCTGCTCGGTGCGCTGACGGTTGGCGGCGGCGGTGCGGGAGGCCTCCTTCCTGGCGCTGACCTCCGGAGCCGCCGTCCCCTCTCCTTCGTGCGGCGCCTTCCGACGTCCCACGTTGCGCTTGCCCGCCGCGGTGGTCCGCAGGCCCTCCACGTGCGCGCTCTTCTTCGCCGCGTGGCTCGACAGGCCGCTCGCCTTGCCGACGTCGCTGGACTTGATCGCCGTGGCCCGGCCCTCGCGCGCCGCCACCTTCACCCGCCGTTGTCTGGATTTTTCGGGCATCCGAAGTTCCTCCTTCCTTCGTTGATGCGCACGGTCGCCCATGGGCAGGAGGACGTGGCTCCGCCGTTGGGCTGGCCGCCCGGTCTGCGGCCGGACACGAGCCGGCGGGCATGAAGCGGGCGCGGGCGGCCGTTGCACCTCGCCATGTCCTTCCCCTTTTCTCTCCGCCTCGGCGCGCTGACCGCGGCGCTGCTGGTGCTCTCCGCGTGCGGGCTGCCCATCGACCTCATCCCCGGCGCGGGGAACGGCGGGCCGAGCGGCGGCTCGTGCGATCTCCCCGAACAGGTCGCCTCGGCGTGGATGGAGCCCTTCGATCAAAGCGCCATCGTGCCGGCCGGCGACGAGGAGGGGCGGCGGCGCTTCGTGGTGCACCTCGCCAGCGGAGAGGCAGGCTTCGCCGGCTACGCGACCGCGATCGCGCCGGTGAGGCTCGAGCAGCGCGCGAAGGCGGTGGACCGGGTGGGCGGCAAGGTGCTGCGGCGCTTCGAGAAGCTGGGCGCGGTGGCGGCGGAGCTGACCCCGGCGCAGGCCGAGGCGCTCTCGGTGCAGCCGGAGGTCTCGCACGTGGAGGAGGACGCCCGGCGCTACCTCCTCTCGCAGACGATCCCGTACGGCATCCCCCAGGTGGGCGCGCCCGAGGCGTGGAGCATGGCGATCGCCTCGGCCGGGGCGCTGGCGAAGGGCGCGAAGACCTGCATCATCGACTCAGGGCTCTACGCGCCGCACCAGGACCTCGCGCAGTCCGGCGTGAGCGGTCATCCGGCGGGCTGGAACCAGGACGCCTGCGGCCACGGCACGCACGTGGCGGGCACGGTGGGCGCGCTGGACAACGGGCTGGGCGTGGTCGGCGTGAGTCCGATGGGCGCGGACCTGTTCGTGGTGAAGGTCTTCGGCGACGACTGCAACTGGAGCTACGCCTCGGAGCTGGCGGACGCGGTGGAGCGCTGCGCGGACGCGGGGGCGAAGGTGGTGAACATGAGCCTCGGCGGCCTCGTGCCCTCCGAGGTCGAGCGCGACGCGATGGAGTCCGCGTGGCAGCGCGGCCTGCTGCTGGTGGCGGCGGCGGGGAACGAGGGCGGCACCGACCTGCAATATCCTGCCTCCTATCCGAGCGTCCTCTCGGTGGGCGCGGTGGACGGGCAGAAGCGGGTGGCGTCGTTCTCGCAGCGCAACGGCGGGGTGGACCTGGTGGCGCCGGGCGTGAAGATCGAGAGCACGGTCGGCCGGGTGTCGCGGCACGAGGTCGCGCTGTCTTCCAGCGTTCTCAGCGGCGGACCCATCGAGCATGCAGCGGAGAGCGGCGGTGCGTCCGGCGCGTTGGCCGACGGCGGGCGGTGCGAGTACCCCGGTGATTGGACGGGGCGGGTGGTGGCCTGCGAGCGCGGCTCGAACTCCTTCGCGGAGAAGCTGGACGCGGTGGCGCGTGGCGGCGGCGTGGCGGCGATCGTCTACAACAGCCTGCCGGGCCCCTTTCAGGGGACGCTGGGCGATGCGCGGGTGAGCCTGCCCGCGGTGGCGCTGCCGGGTGAAGACAGGACCGCGTTGCTCGCTGCGGTGGGCACCCGGGTCACGGTGGTGAACGAGTCGCCGAGGCCGGGCAGTGGCTACGCCGAGTTCAGCGGGACGTCGATGGCGGCGCCCCACGTGGCCGGCGCAGCCTCGTTCATCTGGGGCCAGCATCCCGAGAAGACCAACGCGCGGGTGCGGCGAGCGCTCGTCGGCACCGCGCAGGACCTGGGCAAGAGCGGGAGGGACGACGCGCACGGGCACGGTCACGTTCGGGTGGACGCCGCGCTGGAGCATCTGACGGCGGGCGCGGAGGGCGCGGGCAGTAGCGGGAGCGGGAGCGCACCGGAGGCCGGCTGGTTCGCGCGGTGCAGCGGGCTCGCGTGCACCCTCCATGACGCCTCGTTCGACGCCGATGGCGACCTGCGCGATCGCACCTTCCTCGTGGAGGGGAAGCGCGTGGCGGTGAACGGGACGCGCAAGGTCCGGCACACGTTCGCAGGGCCCGGACCGCACGCGGTGACGGTGGAGGCGACCGATGCGACCGGCGCCAGGACGTCGTGGACGCGCGAGCTGGACGTGGTGCAGCTCACCGCACAGGGCAGCGTCGTCGAGGGCCGCGCCCGCACCGTCGCCCTGCGCTGGACCGGGATCGGCGGACACGTCGTCTCGATCGTCCGGGATGGCAAGCTGGTGGGCACCGCGAGGAACTCCGGCGAGGCGCTCGACCACTTCGACCGCGCGCCCTCCTCCACGCTTCGCTACCGCGTCTGCGACCTCTCCATGGCGAGCTGCTCCAACGAGGTGGACGTCGCGCCCGTGTGCGGGGCGTAGCCCGGACCCCCGCGGCGCCGATGTCTGCGGATGTCCCGGTGGACCATCAATAGTCGTTGACACCGGGGATGCGCGTGAGGGGCCTCGCGTCCTTCTTCATCGCCTCGCTCGCGTTGAAGAAATACTCCTCACCGAGCACAGCCACGACTGCCAGCTCGCGCTCGCGTCGCCACTCTGGAGTGCCCTCGTCCGGCTGCCGGAAGACGAGCACTCCGACTCCACTCTCACCGCAGTCCACCGTGCGTTCGACGGGCAGCCCGAGGAGCCGGTCGCGCCCGAA
>CAZCWA010000216.1:0-8432 GCA_964502265.1 uncultured Myxococcaceae bacterium
GCGCGGGACGTGGACGCGCCGCCGCGGCAGCGCGCCTCCGAGGAGATCGTCCGCTGCCGCTCGTTCGAGGAGCTGATGCCGCGCTTCAGCCGCGCGCTCGCCACCGGGCGGACCGAGAACCTGCGCCGGGTGATGGAGATGCACCTGCTCAGGCCCGAGGCGGATCGCGAACGGGAGCCGCCACCGATGGCCCTCGTCCTGCGCTCGGTCTTCGAGGGCCTCGGCCGCTTCGCGCGGGAGCCCGCGGAGCCGGGCGCGATCGAGGGCGAGCTGTGCGCCACGCCTGCGCCCCCGCTCGCCGAATCACACCCGATGTGCGAATTGCGCCGCGCCACCGACGTGATGGTCAACGAGGGGCGCGGCCTGGAGGCGCTGCGGCTGCTCGATCCGCAGATCGCCGGCGTCCTCAACTACGTGCGGGGGACCTCGCCCGCCGCGCGGAAGACCCACCACTACGAGGTGGCGCAGGTGCTCTCCGACCTCTGCCAGCAGACGGTGGTGTGCCGCGCCGAGGACACCGCGGACCTCGTCATCGGCCTCACCGCGTACCTGGCCACGCCGGAGGGGAGGGCGGGGCTCGACCGCGCCCACGCGATGGTGCAGGACCCAAGGCTCGAGCCCTACCTGCGCGGCGATGGCGCGCACTACGGCGGCGAAGAGGCGATCGTCGCGCTGGCGAAGCTGCTGATCACCGCGGTGATGGGGATGGAGCACCCGCGGGACCTCGCGGCCCTCCCGCTGGACATCGTGCCCGAGGAGATAAGGCCGCTCATCCGGGAGGGGATCGCAGACCTCGAGATCCTGCTCGATCCGGCGCGCGAGCCCAACGTGTTCCGGCCGCTGAAGCGCGCGCTGAACTGCCTGTCGCAGAAGGACAAGAACGACGAGCTGATCCGGATGGTGTACCGGCTCGGGCTCGACGCGCAGCTCGAGGAGTTCGGCTTCACCCGCCTGCTGGGGACGGCGGTGGGGCTGCGCGAGGCGGACGGGCGCGGCTCGCTCCTTCACCTCACCGGCCGCTTCGCCCGGGCGCTGCGCGAGGACGAGGAGGGCCTGCGCGCCCTCTCCCGCGTCTGCCAGACGGTCTTCTCCACGCGCGTGGAGGCAGGCGAGACGCAGAGCCCCGCGGAGCTGGTGGTGCCAGTGGTGGCGGACCTCTTCGAGCAGGGCGTGGCCGGCGAGGCCTTCTGCGCGCTGGACACCCTGGTGTTCGGCTGCGCGGGCGGTCCTCAGCCGGCGTGCGAGGCCGCTGCGCCCTCCCCGTAGGGGATCATCGCCAGAGCGTCATCCCGTTGGCGGCGTGGCAGGCGTCGCCGATGAGGTCGAGCCCGATCTGTCGCTGCGTCTTCGACACCTCGCCCAGGCGGGCCCAGGCGTGCATCTTCTCCAGCTCGCCCACCGCGTGATCGAGCAGCGCCTCCGCCTTGCGGACCTGCTGCAGGCGCGCCCTGTCGAAGGTCACCACCTTGTCGCGCTTCATCCGGCCGGTGGTCTCGAGGAAGTGCCCGTAGAACTTCATCATCTGCACGAGGATCTGGAGCTTGTGCTGCGGGTGGTCGCGCAGGACGGCCTCGTACTGACGCTGCTCGCTGCCCAGCCGGTAGAAGAGCACCTCCACCTGCTGGTCGAGCCGCTTGCCCCACTTCTTGCGGACCTCGGGGAAGCGCGCCCAGTGCATCACCGCCTGCACCAGGTGGAGCCCGCCGCACGGGTGGGCGTAGATGCCCTTGCGGTTCTTGGGGACCTCGGGGAGGCCCTTCGCCATCCCGTCGATGAGCTCGCGCTGTGACCGCTCGAGGTAGAAGAGCGCGTCGTCCATCACCTTGTTGAGGTCCATCTCCTCACCCGCGCCGTTCTTGAACTTCGCGCGAGAAGGCGTCATCCGCGAGGCGAGCAGGTCCAGCGTCCAGCCCACCTCGATCCAGTAGGCCTCCACCTCCGGCACGTGGCGGAAGCCGTGCTGCACGCTCCCCACCAACTGCGCCAGCGTCACCTCGCCCTGCGGCGTCTTGAAGGTCTGCGCGTCCTTCATCCCCGCGTGCACCAGCGTCTTGGTGAGCAGGTTGGCGTGCGGCTCCACCGGCGTTCCGTCCTGAGTCGCGCGGGCGAAGCCGAGCGGGGCGGCGCCCTTCAGCACCGCGTCCGCCGGAGCGCGCAGGAGGAAGTCCGAGACGATCACGTCCGCCGCCCGCCGGCCGTCCGCCGCCGCGAACGATCCGCCGAGCCCGGTGATCCCGTGCGCCAGCGCCCACGGGTTCTTCGGATCCGCCGCGTGCAGCAGGCACTGGGTGCGCAAGGTCTCGGCGGTCTGGGCGCGCGGTGAGGCGGCCTTCGGAGGCGGCTTCGCCTTCGATGAGGCCTGGGCGAAGGCGGTTGCCGGCAGCAGCGCGGCGCCAGCGAGGAGGGCGAGCAGGGAAGAGCGAACGGTACGCACGAACGGGACAACGCGCGCGGCGGCGAAAACTTCACCAGGGCCGGGCGGGCAGGCGATGCGAAGCATGGCCCTTCGTGTAGCCGCCACCGCGGTTGAATGTCACGCGTTCGACAAGGATAGTGCCTCGATCATGCGCGCGGTGTTCCGCCTCTCTCTGGTCGGGCTGCTGTTCGGCCCGCTGCTCCTGGCGGGCGCCGCGAACGCGCAGTCCTACGTCGCCACCCACTCGACCGCGCCCTTCGCCCCGCTGACGAACCCGGTGGTGCCCACCCTGCAGGGGACCCTGGACGCGGGCTTCGTCACCGTGCCCCTGCCCTTCAACTTTCCCTTCTACGGCCGTTCGTACGCCCAGCTCACGGTGACCACCGACGGCGCGGCGTACCTCGTCCCCAGCCCGGGCACCGCCAGCTACCCGGCGAACACCGTTCTGCCCTCGGGCGCGGCGCCGAACGGGGTGCTGGCGCCCTTCTGGGACAACCTGCGCCTGGGCAACGCGTTCAGCCGGATCGCCCACCAGACCTCCACCGGGCCCGCCGGCCAGATCTTCACCGTCGAGTGGCGCGACCTCAACCACTGGAGCGCGTCCGCGACCTACTCGCTGACCTTCCAGCTCAAGCTGCACGAGAACGGGCGGGTCCAGTTCCACTACGGCGTGCTCACCGGCGCGGGCGCCATGCTCACCGCGTCCATCGGCATCGAGAACCACACCGGCACCCAGGGAACCGTGGGCCGCTCCTGTACGCCCAACTGCACGCCCGCCTCGGTGCAGGAGGACGACGTCATCTCCTTCGGCCCGGCGAGCGGCACCGTCGATCTGGTGGCGGGTGAGCTCGTGGTGCTCGAGGCGGTGGACGTGAACGGGCAGCTCGAGCTGACGACGCGGTTCGAGCTGCGCAACTTCGGCAGCGACCCGGTGGCGGGCGTGGACTACGCGCTCTTCCTCTCCACCGACACCACGCTCGATGCCTCCGACCTGCCGCTCTCGCCGGCCTCGCAGGGGCCCTTGTCGTTCGCGCCGCTGGGCGCGCAGGTGCACGAGGCCACCAGCACGGTGCCAAGGCCGCAAAGCGGGGCGTACTACGTGCTGGCGCAGATCGATCCCGATGCGCTGCTGACCGAGACCAGCCGCGCCAACAACCTCGCCTCGACCCCGACGCCGCTCGTCTCCGGCGTGGACCTGGTGGCGCGGGCGATCTCCTCGGCGCAATCCACTGCGGGCCCGGGCGATCCGGTGACCTCCACCCTGACCTTCGTCAACGCGGGCATCGATCCGGCGGGGCCGACGACGTGGCGGATCCTCCTCTCGCGGGACACGTTGGTCGATGGCGGGGACTACCGCGTCCACGAGGGGACCCTGCCGCTCGGCGGCGGGCAGACGGTGACGCTGCAGGAGACCTTCCCGCTCCCTCCCAACGTGCCGCTGGGCGAGTACTGGTTCGTGCTCCAGGTGGAGCGGCAGGGCGGGGCGCCGGAGCTCTTCGAGAACAACAACACCGCCTTCAGCACCGCGAAGCTGGGGGTGATGCAGGCGGACCTGGTGGTGGGCACGCCCACGCTGCACGATCCGCTGCCGCCCCACCTGCCCGCGCCGCAGCTCTACTTCGGGGAGCCGTTCCGCATGGAGGTCCCGGTCGCCAACGTGGGCGGCGGCGTGGCGCGCGACTTCTCCCTCGTCGCCTTCCTCTCCGACAACGACACCCTCAACGCGGTGCTCGACCCCGAGGCAGGCGAGAGCCCACGCCACACTCTCCAGCCCGGCGAGTCGACGACGGTGGTCCTCGAGGGCGTGGTCCCCGAGAGCGCGCCGAACGGGACGGTGTTCAGCCCGAAGGACTACCTCTTCTTCGTCAGCGCCTTCCCGCACGGCAACTTCGTGGAGGTCACGCAGTCCAACAACACCGGCCGCAGCAACCACGTCTACCTGCGCGCGCCGGGACCGGACCTGCTGCCCACGCTCGTGCAGGCGCCCTCCCGCATCGCAGCCGGGGAGGTCGTCCCGCTGAAGCGCGTGCTGAGGAACCTCGGCAACCGCGCGTCCCAAGAGGTGCCATACCGGTACTTCCTCTCGAAGAACGCGCAGTTGACCGAGCTCGACGTGCCGCTTCTCCGCGTCGACCCGCTCTCTGGCGGCGCGCTCGGGGACGGGACGGTGGCGCTGGACGTGGAGGCGCTGGACGCGATGAACGAGCACGTCCTCGTGCCGCACGGGCTGCCGCCGGGGACCTGGCATCTGGGCGTGATGGTGGATCCCGGGCGCGCGCACGACGACATCCGCCGAGACAACGACGCGCTCTCCGGCGGTGAGGTGGAGCTGGTCCCGCCGGTGGTCACGCTGCGCACGACATACCTGCCCGAGCCCATCCTCGAGGTGCCCTACCACTTCCAGCTCGTGGCCGAAGGCGGGCGGGCGCCGCGCACCTTCACCGTCATCGACGGCGCGCTGCCGCATGGGCTGGTCCTTTCGGCGGAGGGACGGGTGAGCGGGGTGCCGGAGCAGCTCGGCGTCTTCCCGTTCACGTTGCGGGTGGAGGACGCGGAGGGGAACCCGACGATGGCGCGGCTGGTGCTGCAGACGGTCCCGCAGACCGCGTCCATGTCCATTGTCACCGGCGCACTGCCCGCGGCGGTGGTGGAGAGGGCTTATTCGCTGAAGCTCGGGGTGCAGGGAGGGCAGGCGCCGTACACCTGGCGCATCGAGGGCGGCGCGCTGCCTCGGGGGCTCGCCCTCAGCCCGGAGGGAAGGCTCCACGGCAGCTCGGAGGAGGCGCCCGGAACCGTGAGCGCGTTCGAGGTCCGCGTCTTCGGCGCCGCAGGACAGGCCGCCGCGCGCGGCTTCACGCTTCAGACGGTGAGCCCGCACGCGCTGGTGATCCCGGTCGAGTCGTTGCCGCCCGCGCAGGTGGGCCAGCCTTATCTGACCGATCTGGTGGCCCGGGTGCCCGGCGCGGCGGTGCTGCCCCCGCCGGTGCGCTGGCGCCTGAGCGCGGGCGTCCTCCCGGACGGACTTTCCCTCGTGCCCACCGGCCCCGAGGCGGTGGTGATCGAGGGGACCCCCACCCGGGCAGGGGCCTTCCCCTTCGGTCTGCAGGTGCAGGACGGCGCAGGCCGCAGCGAGGTCCGCGACTTCGTGCTCGTCGTCCACGCCCACGCCGCGAGGCTCCACGGCCGCTACGCGAGGACCGTCCTTCCGGGCACCGTGCTCGACGGCAGCATCCGCTTCGAGGGAGAGCCGGCCGCGACCTACCGCCTCCACGGCGGCGCGCTCCCGCCCGGCCTGCGCTTCTCCGAAGACGGCGCGCTCACCGGCACCATCCCCGACGAGGCACGGCGGGGCCTGTACAGCTTCACCATCGAAGGCCGGGCGCAGGACGGCGCCACCGGGACCGGCGCGTTCCACCTCGAGATCACCGATCGGTTCGCGGAGGCGGGAGGCTGTGGCTGCGGAGCGGGCGCAGACGGCGTTGTGGTGGGCGGAATCGGCTGGGTCCTGCTCGCGGCAACTGGGCGGCGAAGGCGGCGCGGCGAGTCGTCCAGGTCGTTGTAATTGCGGCCGAGGAAAGTCCCGGATCGTTCGGGCGTGGAGGGGGCATGCTCAATCCCTCACCCAGTCGCGTCCTCCCCCTGCTGGCGCTGGCGAGCCTCGTGGCCACCGGATGCCGGCCTGAGATCCTCACCAGCGAACCCGGTGAAGTCCTCGTCGTCTATGAGAGGGACGGCGCCCAGATCCAGACCCGCGAGGCGGAGCTGGACTTCGGCTCCGTCTTCATGGGCTCCAGCGAAGACCAGAAGCTCGTCATCCGGAACGCAGGCCCCGGCCGCCTGGTGCTGCAGTCCCTCGAGGTCGTCGAGGGCGGTCCGGTCCGCATCGGCGAGACGGGCGACGAGAACGCCCCGTTCTTCATCGGCTTCCAGGAAGGCATCGGACTGGGCGTGGCCGAGGTGGCCGAGTTCCCGCTCACCTTCACCCCGCCCGACTCCTCGTCGGACGTCGTCTCGTATGAGGTCACCCTGCGGCTCACGGTGGAGAACGGCCGCGAGGGCGAGCGGAGCGCGACCATCAAGCTCGTGGGCCTCGGGGTGAAGGGGCACTGCAAGCTTCCGGAGCAGCTCCAGTTCGGCAACGTGGGCCGGGACGACACCTTCCGCCGCAGCATCGACGTGCGGAACCTCTCCGACCTGCCGACGACGGCGTCGGTGAGCGCCATCACCTCCTCATCCGGCGACCACAACGCGTTCAACTTCGCGCCGGAGAGCGTGACCGGGGACTTCCAGGTGGAGCCCAAGCAGACCCGGCAGGTGCTGATCGACTTCAAGCCCACCGAGAACAAGAGCTACCTCGCCTTCGTGAAGATGCGCGCGGCGGAGCAGTGCCCGGAGCAGACGGTGACCCTGACCGGCACCGGTGTGGAGAGCACGCTCTCCTGGGCGCCGGCGGTGGTGGACTGCGGCTACGTCCCGCCCGGGGTGGAGGTGACGCGGACGGTGACCTTCACCAACGGCGCCATCGATTCGGTGGAGCTGACCAACATCCGGACCGAGCAGATGAACGAGTTCCGGGTCGTGCACGACGCGGCCCCCGGGCCTGCCACCCTGACCGTGCCCGGCGAGGGCGGCACCGCGGAGCTGACCGTGGCGTGCAAGCCGGCGCTGCTCGGGCCCCGGCAGACGCAGCTTCGCTTCGACACCAGCCTGACCCGCCAGCCCACCGGGGCCATCCAGGTCCGCGCGTTCGGCGGCGGCCCGGACATCGAGGTGAACCCCTCGCCGGCGCTCAACTTCGGCCGGGTGGCGTACTTCCCGGGCGCCAACCCGCCGGCGTCCTCGCAGCGCAAGCTGACGGTGATGAACGTGGGCACGGCGCCCGCTGTGCCGGACGTGAAGGCGAACCTGCGGCTGGGTGAGCTCGATGCGTCCGGCGAATCCACGCTGCGCTACGTCGAGATCGTGCCGCTCAACGACGACACCGCGAAGGAGGAGTTCGAGATCGTCGTCCCCGGGAGCTACGACCACCAGAAGGGCCTGGTGGCGAAGGTGGGGGAGAACATGGTGGAGCTGCTGGTGAAGATCACGCCCTTCAGCGTGGGCGTGAAGAAGGCGCGGCTCATCATCTATTCCAACGACGCGGACGAGCCGGAGACCCACATCGAGGTCACCGCGATGGCCGAGGAGCTGCCGCCCTGTGACTACACGGTCAGCCCCACCTCTCTGAACTTCGGCCTCATCTCGCCGCCGGACTACCGGGACCTCGGGTTCTCCATCAAGAACAACGGGACCGCGCCCAACGAGATCTGCCTGCTCACCGGCCTCTCGCTGACCCCGAACACCCACCAGTTCTTCAGCCTCCTCGGCGGCCCCATCGAGGCGTACGAGCTGGCGCCCCAGGAGCAGCTCGAGGTGAAGGTCCGGGTGCAGCCCACCGGGACCACGCCCGCCGGCGTGACCCAGATCACCGGCGAGGTGGAGTTCTTCATGTCCTCGCTGCTCCGGCCGCGCGCGGTGGTGGGCCTGTCCGCGCAGCTCGCGCCGGCGTGCCTGACCATCGCCCCGGACGAGCTGGACTACGGCACCGTGGAGGTGGGCTGCGCGTCCGCGACCCGCACCTTCAACATCTACAACACCTGCCCCAACACGGTGACCATCCACGCCTTCGGGGTCCAGGCCGGGGCGGGTCAGCCGGCCGGTGGGCTCAACTGCCCCGGCACCCAGCCGTGCCCCGAGTTCATCCTGATGCAGGCGCCGCCGGTGCCGCCCGGTGGGATCGTGCTGAGCCAGAGCGACGCGGCGCTGTCCTTCCAGGCGCGGTACAGGCCGATCGACATCGGTTCGGACACCGGCGCCATCGCGGTGACCGCCACCCAGAACGGTCAGAACGTGACCTACGTGGTCTCGCTCAAGGGCGCGGGTGACACCCAGGGCTACCAGACGGACACCTTCACCCAGGACCTGAAGCCGAAGGCGGACGTGCTCATCGCCATCGACAACTCGTGCTCCATGGGCT
>CAZCWA010000217.1:0-8429 GCA_964502265.1 uncultured Myxococcaceae bacterium
TCGTGGCGCGTGTGCCCATCTCGCAGGTGCAGCCTTCGGGACAGCCGGCGCCTTGATCGTCACAGGTGGAGCGGCACTCGTAGAAGTGCGCGTCGCACGGCGCGGTGATGCAGCGCACACGGTTGTCCACGCAGGCCATGCCGCCGGAGCACCCCGCCGCGGACTCGCAGCGCGTGCCCTCCTCCGTGCGCACGTTGCGCTCCACCTGCGTCGGGATCGCAATGCCGGACGCCGATGGTGAGCTCGAGGACGGCGCCTTCGGACACCCGCCGAGCCCCAGGCCCAGCACCGCCACCAGCCCCAGCAACAAGACGCGCATGGCGACGGCTTCTACAGGAAACGAAAACGAAACGGCGCGGCGAACCCGGAGGTCCACCGCGCCGCCTGATGCTTCAGACCTGCGCGCCGGGTCTAGCCCTTCGCCGCCTTGATGCCCTCGCGGAGCGCGGGCAGGGCCTTGAAGAGGTCGTCCACGAGGCCGTAGTCCGCCACCTGGAAGATGGGGGCCTCGGGGTCCTTGTTGATCGCGACGATCGTCTTGGAGCCCTTCATGCCCGCCAGGTGCTGGATGGCGCCCGAGATGCCGGCGGCCACGTACAGCTCCGGGGCCACCACCTTGCCGGTCTGGCCGACCTGCAGATCGTTGGGCACCCAGCCTGCGTCACACACCGCGCGCGACGCGCCGATCGCGGCGTTGAGCAGATCCGCCAGCGCCTCGATCTCCTTGAAGTCGCCCTTGGTGCCGCGGCCGCCGGAGACCACCACCCGGGCCTCGGTGAGGTTGGGCCGCGCGCTCTTGACCTCTTCGAACGACACGTGGCGCGACTTGTTCTGCGCGCCGGAGGTGGGCGCGAACGCCTTCACCTCGGCCTCGCCGCCACCGGCCTCCGCGGCGGTGAACTCCGTCGGCCGCGCGGTGAACGCCTTGATCGGCGTGGCGAGCTTCACCTGGGCGATCACGTTGCCCGCCCACATCGGCCGGACGAACGCGACGTCACCGCCCGAGCCCTCGAAGCCCATGATGTCCGAGGCCATGGCGGCCTCGAGCTTCGCGGCCACGCGCGGCATCAGGTCCTTGCCCACCGAGGTGGAGGCCATCCCCACCCACGAGGCGTCGGTGGTCTTCACCAGCTCCGCCACCGCCGGGGCGAAGGTCTCGGCCAGGTAGTGCTCGAAGTGCGGCGCCGAGGCGGCGTGCACCACCTTGGCCCCGTACCCCTTGAGCTCCCCGGCCAGCTTGTCGGCGTCCTTCGCGAGGATGCCCACGTGCAGGTCCGCGCCCGCCTTCTCCGCGAGCTGCTTGCCCGCGTTGATGGCGTTGAGGCTGGCCTTGCGCAGGCTGCCGTCCGGCTGTGCTTCCGCGAGAATGAGAACGATCGGCATGATGTCTTTCTCCGTTCCTTGTTGCGGCACCGTTGGCGCCAACGCCTAGAGGACCCGCGCCTCGTTCTTGAGCTTGTCCACCAGCTCGGCCACGTCCTTCACCTTGATGCCCGCCTTCCGCGCCGGGGGCGCCGAGAGCTTCACCACGCTGAGCTTCGGGGTCACGTCCACGCCGAGGCCGGCCGGGGTGAGCTCCTCGATGGGCTTGCTCTTGGCCTTCATGATCCCGGGCAGCGACGCGTAACGCGGCTGGTTGAGGCGCAGGTCGGTGGTGACCACCGCCGGCAGCTCGCACTCGACCGTGGCCAGGCCCCCGTCGACCTCGCGGATCACGGTGACGGTCTTCTTGTCGTCCGACACCTTGAGCGCGGGGACCTTGTTCTTCTCCGCCTCGCTCTCGAAGGACTCGACCTTGGAGGCGAAGGTGGCCTGCGCGAACCCGAGCCACTCGGCGAGGTACTGCCCCACCTGGTTCTGGTCGTCGTCGATCGACTGCTTGCCGAGGATGACGAGCTGCGGGGCCTCCTTCTCCACCACCTTCTGGAGCAGCCGCGCGACGCCCATGTTGTCCAGGGGCCCCACGTGGTTCACCCACACCGCCTTGTGCGCGCCCATGGCCAGCGCGTGGCGGAGCTGCTCGTGGACCTCCTTGCCGCCGATGGAGACCACCACCACCTCACCGCTGTGCTTGGCGGCGAGGCGCAGGCCCTCCTCCACGGCGATCTCGTCGAAGGGGTTGATCTTGTACTTCAGCCCCTCCTGCACGATGCCCGTGCCGTCCGGCTTCACCTTGATCTTCGACTCGGGATCTTCCACCCGCTTCGCGGTCACCAGGATCTTCACTGCGCGGCTCCTGTCTTTGAGTTGCGTCCGAATGTCTGCGCCATGACGCAGCGCGTGAGCTGGCGGTATTTACGAACCCGCCCCGAAAGCGGCAACCCCGATTGTCGGTCGCCGCGTGCTTCTGTCCTGCGCAAAGCCTGCACCGGGGTCCTAGCGGAGCAGCTCCCGGGCGATCACCAGCCGCTGGACCTGCGAGGTGCCCTCGTAGATCTGGATCAGCTTGGCGTCGCGCATCAGCTTCTCCACCGGGTACTCCTTGATGTACCCGTAGCCGCCGTACACCTGCACCGCGTCGGTGGTGACCTTCATCGCCATGTCCGCGGCGAAGCTCTTCGCGTACGAGGAGATGAGGGTGTTCTTCTGCCCCGAGTCGAGCAGCCACGCGCTCTGGTAGGTGAGCAGCCGCGCCGCCTGGATGTTCATGCCCATGTCCGCGAGCATGAACTGCACCGCCTGGAACTCGGCGATCGGCTTGCCGAACTGCTGGCGCTGCCCCGCGTAGTCGATGGCGTGCTCCATCGCCGCCCGCGCGATCCCGATGGCGAACATCGCGGTCAGCGGCCGCGAGTTGTCGAGCGTCTCCATCGCGATCCGGAAGCCCTCGCCCTCCTCGCCGATCCGGTTGGCGACCGGCACCCGTACGTCCTCGAAGGTCAGGGTGACCGTGTTCGAGGCCCGCTGGCCCATCTTGTTCTCGTGCTTGCCGACGGTGAGCCCCTTCGGCCGGCCCTCCACCACCACGCAGGTGAGCCCCTTGTGCTTGAGCGCGCGGTCGGTCGTCGCGAAGACGGTGAACTGGTCCGCGAACTCGCCGTTGGTGATGAACTGCTTCTGGCCGTTGATGACGTACTCGTCCCCCTCGCGCCGCAGCGTGGTCTGCAGGCCCGCCACGTCGCTGCCCGCCCCCGGCTCGGTGAGCGCGAAGGACGCGAACTTGAGCGCGCCGGTGAAGGGGGTGAGGAAGCGCCGCTTCTGCTCGTCGGTGGCGGCGAGGATGATCGGCAAGAGCGCCAGGTCGTTGGCGATCATGGAGGTGGCGACGCCCGCGCAGCCCCACGCCAGCTCCTCGGCGGCGATGACCTGGTCCATGTGCGACAGCCCCACCCCGCCGTACTCCTGCGGGATGGCCATGTTCAGAAGCCCGAGCTCGAAGCCTGCCGAGATGAGGTCCCTCGGGAACTCCGCCGTCTCGTCGTAGTGCGCCGCCTTCGGACGGACGACGTCGCGGGCGTACTTGCGCGCCGTCTCCTGCAGCGCGCGCTGCTCGTCGGTGAGCTTGAAGTCCATGCGTCCTTCCCTACTTCGCCTTGGCGGCCTGGGGGACCTTCTCCCAGTCCTTGAGGAACTTCTGGATCCCGATGTCCGTCAGCGGGTGCTGCGCGAGCTGCGCCAGCACGTTGAACGGGATGGTCGCCACGTCCGCGCCCATCCGCGCCGCCTGCAGCACGTGGTTGGGGCTGCGCACCGAGGCCACCAGCACCTGGGTGTCGAAGTCGTAGTTGCCGTAGATCTCGAGGATGGCCTGGATGAGCTCCATCCCGTCCTGGGAGATGTCGTCCAGGCGGCCCACGAACGGGCTCACGTAGGTGGCGCCGGCCTTGGCGCACAGCAGCGCCTGGTTGGCCGAGAAGCAGAGCGTCACGTTGGTGCGGATGCCCTCTGCGGTGAGCGCCTTCACCGCCACCATCCCCGGCACGCCCATGGGGATCTTCACCACCACGTTGTCGTGGATCTTCGCCAGCTCGCGGCCCTCCTTGATGAGGTCGTCCGCCTCCAGCGAGACGCACTCGGCGCTCACCGGGCCGTCCACGATGGAGCAGATCTCACGGATCGTCTCGTCCAGCGGGCGGCCGACCTTGGCGAGCAGCGAGGGGTTGGTGGTCACGCCGTCGAGGCAACCCATGGCGTGGGCGGCGCGGATCTCCTTCACGTCGGCGCTGTCGATGAAGAACTTCATGTGGGTCTCTTCTCCGGAGAGGGGGCCTCCGGGCAGCTAGTCCGCCCTCCCCCGAGGGTCAAGGTGGAAGGCCCGCCCCCGAAGGGATACAAGCGGCGCGAATGTCCCGCCTGCCCATCAAGGCGCGCGCGAAGGTCCGCGCCCGTCCGGCCCGCTCTCCTGCCTCCCGGGCAGCCGCTGCCCCGCCTCCTGTAGACGATCCTCGCAACCTCTCGGCCGTGGACGCAGAGCGCGTGATGCGCTTTGCCCGCGAGGTGCTGGAGGCGGAGTCCCGCGCCATCGGCGGCCTGATCGCGCGGCTGGGCGATCCCTTCCTGCGCGCGGTGGAGCTGTGCCTGCGCTGCGAGGGCCAGGTGGTGGTCACCGGGATGGGCAAGCCCGGCTTCATCGCCCAGAAGCTCTCCGCCACGCTCGCCAGCACCGGCACCCCGTCGATCTACCTGCACCCTGCGGAGGCCGCGCACGGGGACCTCGGACGGGTCTCGCACAGGGACGTGGTGCTGGCGCTCTCCAACAGCGGCGCAACCGAGGAGCTGCTGCGCATCCTCCCCGCGATCGGCCGGCTGGGGGCGAAGGTGATTGCCCTCACCGGGGACGTGCAGTCGCCGCTGGCGAAGGTGTCCGACGTGGTGCTGGACATCGGCCACATCGACGAGGCCTGTCCGCTCGGGCTCGTGCCCACGGCCTCCACCGCCGCGCTGCACGCGCTGGGCGACGCGCTGGCCATGACCCTCACCCGGCTGCGCGCGTTCTCCTCCGACGAGTACGCGCGCTACCACCCGGGCGGGAAGATCGGCCGCTCGGTGATGCGGGTGGCGGACGTGATGCGGAAGGGAAGCGCCAACCCGGTGGTCCGGGACAACGCGCCCCTGCACGAGGTGGTGGTCACCATGACCAACACCGAAGGCCGCCCCGGCGCCGCCAACGTGGTGGACCGGCACGGGAAGCTGGTGGGCATCTTCACCGACGGCGATCTGCGCCGCCTGGTGGAGCAGGGCCGGACGGACTTCTCCATCCCGGTGCGCGAGGTGATGTGCAAGCGCCCGCGCTGCGTGACGCCGGAGGAGCTGGTGCTGGGCGCCGCGGCGAAGATGCGCGAGCTGGCGGTGGACCAGTTCCCGGTGGTGGACGCGGAGGGCCGCTGCGTGGGGCTGCTCGACGTGCAGGACCTCCTCGCCGCGCGGCTCGTCTAAGGAGCACCCGGAATGTCGCAGACGACGAAGAAGGAATCGCGCGGGCCGCTGGTGGAGGCCGCTTATGCGCTGGAGGCCGAGTTCCGCGAGGTCGAGTCGCTGATGCAGTCCGCCCTGCGGCTCCCGCTGGTGTCGCAGCGGAACCTCGAGCGGACCGGCGAAGCGCTGACCGAGCTGTCCAAAGTGGAAGACCGCATCGCCCCCAGGCTGCAGGCGCTGCTCGCCGCGCTGGACACCTTGCGCTCGGGACAGCAGGGCACCATCGAGCAGCTCCAGGGGCGGGTGCAGGAGTTCCTCGCCCGCCGCGAGACCTTCGAGGGCCTCACCGCGCGCTACCGCGAGATCCTCGCCGACGGCACCCGGCTCAACGCCGCCGTGCAGTCGCTCGGCACCGGGAGCGAGCAGGACGGGGCCTCGGTGCAGACGATCATCGAGGACCTCGCCGGGCTGGTGAGCGCCACCGAGACGCTCCGTCAGCAGGCGCGCGAGGCCGAGTTCGCCGAGCTCGCGCACGAGACCGACGGCCTGCGCCAGCAGCTCAGCTCCGCGCGCAACCGGATGGTGCAGGTGGCCGAGCGGCTCGCGTCCACTCCCGCCAAGGCCTGAGCGCGCCCTACTTCGCCACGCCCTTCAGGTTCATCGCCGCGCTGAGCGTGAACCCGTCGTGCTCGACCACCAGCCGCGCTTCGTAGTTCCCCGGCTGCGACGGCGCGAAGGTCACGCTCATCGTCCGCTGGCCTTCCGCGGGCACCGCGTCCGGCGCCTGCACGAAGAAGGAGCCCGGCGATGCCTCCTCGAACCGCACCGCGGTGACGACCGCCCGGTCGGTTCCCTCGTTGAGGATGAGGAAGTTCCGGCGCGCGGCCGAACCGACGGCGACCTCACCGAAGTCGAGCTCCGTCTGGCGCACCGGCCCCTGTTCCTCCGAGAGGAGCCACTGCAGGTCCCCCCGGCGCGCGTTCTGCGACTGGGGGTGCCCGCATGCGAGCCCCAGCCCGAGCGCCAGCGCCACACAACCGCCGAAGAGGGAGGTGCCCAGGCCCACGCGCGTCACTGGAGCCTCCCCGCGAGGTTCGCCCGCCGCGCGTACTCGGCATCGCTCTGCGCGAGCTTCGACCAGACGGCCTTCGCGCCCGCCCCGTCGCCCAAAGCCTCCAGCCGTTCGCCCAGCGCTTCGACCGCGCGCGGATCGCCCTGCACCGCCACGCTCCACACGTTGTCCGCCATCGGCTGACGGTTGAGCTTCAGCATCGCCCACGCGAGGCCGGCGCGGACCCGCCCGTTGTCCGGCTGCAGCGGCATCACCTGGCGGTACGCGTTGAGCGCGTCGTCGAACTGTCCCTTCGCGAGGTGTACCTCCGCGCCCTCCACCGTCTGCGTGAGGTGCTGGAGGAGCTCCGGCGTGCGCTCCACGCTCTCGAACGCCTCCATCGTCTCGCGGGTGAGCACCGGCGGGGCCACCGGCTGCGAGGGGAGCGAGGGAAGCCCCGTCCCGCTCGCGGGTTGGGTCACGCCCCGCGCGGCGAGCTTCGAGATCCCGCCCGCGGCGATCGCCTCGTCGGCCCGGTCGGCCAGCCGGCGCATCCAGCGCGCCCGCTCGGTCATCGGCCGCAGCTCGGCCACGCGCTCGAACGCCGCCTTCGCCCGCTTCAGCGCCGGCACCTCGTCCCCGCGCGTCTCGAGGAGGATGGAGCCCTGGAAGTAGAGCGCGTCCGCGTCGTCCGGCGTCGCCTCCAGGTTGCCCTCGAGCGTCTTCAGCGCCGCGTCCGAGTCACCGGTGAGGTACTGCGCCGCCGCGAGGATGTTCCGCTGCTCCATCACCGGCCGCACCGCCAGCCGCGCGCAGGTGGCCGCAGGTCCCGTCTGCTTCGCGTTCGCGAGCCCGGTGGCGTGGGCCACGCGCTCCTCGAAGGATGCCGACTCGTCCGCGCACCCCGCCTCCTGAGCGGTGGGCAGATCCAGCTTCCGGGCCTGCGCCGCCTTCGACTGGTCGAGCCACAGCTTCCGCGCGGGCTCGCCCTTCTCCGCCGCCTGCTGCAGGTAGGTGACCGCCTCCGCGTACCGGCCGTGCGCGTAGTAGAGCTTGCCGAGCGACGACGCGACGTCGAACGGCTTGTCGCGTGAGGGCAGGTCCGGCATCGCGTCCAGCTCGCGGAGGAGCTCCGCCTCGGTTCGCTCCGCGACGTCCTGACCTTCGGCGGTGGGGAGGGATGCGGCCGCCACCCGGGTGGGCTGCGCGAGCGCGGCGAAGGGCAGGGACAGGGCGGCGGCGAGCGCCAGCGCGGCAGACTTCATGGGGACAGGTCTACCTCGAAATCAGTCCGCTTCGCCGACGAACAGAGGCGGGCACTCGCCTACCCGGACCACGTCCTGTGGCGCCAGGCGGGCGAGCAGCTCGCGCATGCTCTCTCCGGTGACGGGGTGGCGGGCGTCCGGCGCCAGCTCGCAGAGCGGCTCGAGCGCGAACCGCCGCTTGTGCAGCTCGAGGTGCGGGACCTGGAGGGTGGGCTCGGCGATCACCTCGCCCTCCCAGAGGAGGATGTCGAGGTCGATCTCCCGCGGCCCCCACCGCTTGCGCCGCTGCCTTCCCAGGTCCTGCTCCACCTGCTTGAGCAGGGCGAGCAGCCTCAGCGCGGAGACGCTGCACTGGAGCTCGACCACGGCATTGAGGAAGCGCGGCTGGGCAGGGCCGACCGGAGCGCTTTCGTAGACGGAGGAGCAGCGGCGGACGGCAACCATGTCCGTGCGCCGAAGCGCGTCCACTGCTGCGAGGAGGTTCTTCTCCCGGTCTCCCAGGTTCGAACCGAGGCCAATGTAGACGTTTCCGGTCACGGTGGCTCAACAACCCTGCGCGGCGAGGTTCCCATCCGCGCCGGCGATTCGGCGCCTTGCCTGCCCGGCTCTCACGAGACGGGGTTCTCCAGGGCGCCCACCCCTTCGATCTCCACCACCACCACGTCCCCGGACGACAGCGGCCCCACCCCGGAAGGGGTCCCGGTGCTCACCACGTCCCCCGGCTCGAGGGTCATGATCGACGAGATGAACGCCACCAG
>CAZCWA010000218.1:0-1189 GCA_964502265.1 uncultured Myxococcaceae bacterium
CGCCGCCCACGATGAGGCGCTGGGTGATCCGGTACTCCGCATCGAGGAAGCCGCCGAGCACCGTCTGGCGCATGTCCTCGGGCACGAACTCGGGGAGGATGTTGAGGTTGTTGACCGTGTCCTGCTTCGCATCGCCGCCGAGCGTGAGCGAGAGGTTGCCCACGGTGAGCAGGCCGCGCGCCTCGCCGCCGTAGCGGTTGCGCTTGCCGAGCGTGGTGTCCATGTCGCGGGTCACCATGTTCTCGAGCTCGACCTCGCGGCGCTTGAAGATGCCGTAGGCCTGCGCGAACACGCGGAACACGTCGTTCAGCCGCTGGTCGATCTGCGCGTTGGCGTTGAAGGTCTGGACGTACTCCGCATCGTTCGGCGTGTAGTGGCAGCGGCCGCAGTTGCCCACGGTGCTGACCTGGGTCCCGCCCGGCCGGCCGATGCCGGACGAGGTGAAGTCCGCGTCCAGCGTGAGGGGACCTGCCACCGCCTTGCCCGCCACGTGGTGCGTGTTCGCCCACTGGTTGTGGTCGGTGATCTCGCGCGAGGCGTCGTTGAAGAGCTGCGGCCCGTCGGTGTTGTAGCCGTAGTAGTGGACGAGGCCCTCCACCGGCCCTGCGCGCCCCGCCGCCGTCGTCTGCACGCGGTAGGTGTTGTGCTGCCCGCCCATCAGCCGCAGGTCCGCGCCGTAGTTGCGCCCCTCCTGCATCAGGTCAGACGGGTTGCGGCGGATGACGTTGATCACCCCGCTGAACGCGTTCGAGCCGTAGAGCGACGAGCCGGGGCCGCGGATGACCTCGATCTGCTTCACGTTGGTCAAGGGCGTGGTGTCGTCCCCGTAGAACTGGCCGGTCCACGGATCCGTCTGCGGGCGCCCGTCCTGAAGCAGCAGCAGGCGGTTGGAGAGGAAGTTCGAGCCGAGGCCGCGCGCGCTGATCGCCACCTTGCGCATCGGCCCGCGGCGGCACTCCATGCCGGGGAAGTACTGGATCGCGTCGCAGAGGTTGAACTGCCCGGTCCCCTCGAGCTCGTCGGCGGGGATCCAGGACACCGTCATCGGCACCTCGTTGAGCTTCTGCGCGCGCTTGGTGGCGGACTCGAAGCGCACCTCGTTCTGGAGCTGCAGCAGGCTGTCCTCCAGGGACGGCTCACCGGGCAGCGTGAAGTCCGCGCCGGCGAGCTGCGCGGGCGGCGGCAGCGG
>CAZCWA010000218.1:1289-8346 GCA_964502265.1 uncultured Myxococcaceae bacterium
AGAGGGTCAGGCAGGTGACGTTCGAGAGCGGAAGGAGGCGTGCAAGGCTTCGGCGCAGTCGCGGGGACGAAAGGTGGCGGGCCATGGTTCTCCAGAAAGCCGCATGGGGCGTCGGGCCCCCGGCTGTTCGAGCCCTGACACGATAGGCGCTCGAATTCGCAGGTGTAAAGGAAGCCACCCGAAAAGGCCGCGCGCTCGACACGCTCTCGAACCGTCGCCTACAGTCCACTGTCCCCTCCCGCCCGTACCGAATGAGCGCACTCCCCGCGATCCCGCCGCCGCAGTCCTCCCATTCCCCAGGTGGTTCGCCGCAGGACAGGACCGGCACCACCACCCGCCCCGCGCTCTCCCCGGGGGAGCACACCAGCACGCGCACCGTGATGGCGCCGGGCTTCTCCACCGCGCTGGAGGTGGAGAACGTCCGCGGCCTGCGGCTGGACCAGATCCTCCTCGGCGCAGCGTCCTTGCTGGTGCTGGTGATCATCGCGCTGCTCGGCGTGGTGCAGGCGGTGACCACCGCGCGCCAGTTCGACGAGGTGAGCGCCGGCCACAGCGAGCGCATCCAGAACCGGGCCCGCGAGCTCGGCCTCACGCTCTCGCACACGCTCTCGCTCACCTCCGCCAGCGCGCTGCGCGACAGCAACTACGCGTTCCTCGCCGAGGTCGCGCGCGAGATCATCGAGAAGAACCCCAACGTGCTCCGCGTGCAGGTGGCCGATCCCGAAGGCCTGGTGGTGGCGGACTCGGATCCTCACGCGCAGCCGGGCGAGGAGCTGGACCGCGCCCTCGAGCGCGCCTCGCGGGTGGGCACCTTCGAAGGCAAGCCGGTCTACGAGTACCAGGAGCCGATCGACTACGGCGCCTCCGCGGGCAAGGGCCTGGTGGTCCTCTACTACTCGCTGGAGGCGCTGCAGTCGGAGCTGCGCGAGCTGGAGGGCACGAAGCAGGGCGCGGTCCGCACCGTCGTCATCCGCACCGCGGGCCTGGGCCTGGGCTTCCTCCTTCTCGCCGGCGTGCTCGCCGCGTACTTCAGCCGCCGCATCACCCGTCCGCTGCTCGCGCTCACCGCGGGCGCCAAGGAGCTCGCGCAGGGCAACCTCGAGACGCGCGTCTCCGCGACGGGCTCGAGCCGCGAGGTGGGCACGCTCGGCGCGGTCTTCAACCACATGGCGGAGCGGATGAGCTTCCTCATGGAGGACGCGCGGGTGAAGGCGGCGCTCGAGCGCGACATGCTGCTCGCGCGGCAGGTGCAGGAGGCGCTCCTCCCCGGTCGCGAGCCCCTCCGCTCAGGACCGCTGCAGCTCGCCGGCGTGGTGGTGGCCGCGGACGCGACCGGCGGTGACTGGTGGCTGCGCGCGGAGCTGGGGCCGCACAAGGTGGTGCTGGGCGTGGGCGATGCGACGGGGCACGGACTTGCCGCCGCGATGGTGGCCTGCAGCGCGTCCGCGGGCTTCGCCGCCGCCCTGCGCACGCGCGCACCGGAGGAGGTGACGGCCGCGGGCCTGCTCACCTCGCTCAACCAGACGCTGCACCTCATCGGCCGCGGCGAGCAGCAGATGTCGTCGGCGCTCGCGGTGTTCGACCTGCAGAAGAACGAGGTCGAGTACGCCAGCGGCGGCCATCCCAGCGCATTGGTGGTGAACCGCCAGTCCGGCGAGGTGGGCTCGCTGCTCTCGCGCGGCTCATTGCTCGGCGCCTCGGAGCACAGCCTCTACACCTCGCGGACCGCGCCGTTGCGGCCCGGGGACATCCTCGTCTGGTACACCGACGGGCTCACCGAGAGCGAGAACACCTCGCGTCAGGCCTACGGCACGCAGCGCCTGCTCGCGTGCGTGCGCCAGAACCTCACCCTCTCCGCCGAGCGCCTGCGGGACGCGATCCTCCTCGACGTCCGCCAGCACTCGGGCACCCAGCCGCAGAACGACGACATCACCGTGGTCGTCGCCGAGTTCAGCCCCCAACCGACCCAGGCCGCCTGATGATGAAGACCCAAGGCATCTCCCTGACGCTCGCCCTCGCGCTGCTCGTCTCGTCCACCGCCGCGCTGGCGCAGTTCCGCCCACCGCCGATGACCGAGGCCGAGCGGCTCACCCGACAGGCCGACGGCATCAAGCTCGACGGCAGCAAGGCGCTGCTCTCCGGCAACAAGTCGCGCGCCGCCGAGCGCTACAAGAAGGCCTCGGAGATCTACGCCAACGCGCTGAAGGAGGACCCCGGGCACGTGGGCGCGGGCGAGGGCTTCGGCGAGTGCGCCTCCGCGCTCAACGACAACGAGTCGGTGGTGCGGCTGCTCACGCCGGTGATGGCGGCCAACCCGAAGGCGGTGAACGTCGCCTACTACCTCGGCGTGGCGCTGATGAAGCTCGACCGTCCGGAGGAGGCGGTGGGCTACCTGGAGCTCGTCTCGCAGAACGCGACCGTCGAGCACCTCGTCGTCCACTACTACCTCGGGCGGCACTACCTGATGACCGGCCGGGCGGACGCGGCGCAGGCGGCGCTGGAGCGGTACCTGCGCACCCGCCCGGAGAAGCTCGCCGCGAACGACCACCAGGTCCTCGCGCTCCTCGGCCACGCGCACCTCGCCGCCCGCCGCGGTCCCCAGGCAAAGGCGGCCTTCGAGACCGCCCAGCGCGGTCGCGCAGAAGCCCTGCCGCTGCAGATGGGCATCGCCGCCTCGTTGGAGCTGGAGGGGAAGGAGGGCGAGTCCATCGCGCTATTGGAGGCGCTCTCGCAGCGCTTCCCCCAGTCGCCCGAGCCGCGCGAGCGCCTCGGCTGGCTGATGCTCGCGGGTGACAAGCTGGACCGCGCGGCGCTGCTGGCGGACGAAGCGGTGCGGCTCGGCGCATCGACCCAGACCCACCACCTCGCCGGTGAGGTCGCGCTGGCGCTGGGACAGCCCAGGGCCGCAGAGGCCCACCTGCAGCGCGCGCTCGAGTACGGCCCAAACTTCCAGCCCGCCCGCTTCTCGCTGGCGCGCGCGATCCAGGCGCAGGGCCGGCATCAGGACGCCGCCGCGCTGCTGGAGCAGGCCGCAAAGGGCGGGCTCGACACGCCGGAATTGTGGGCGGCGCTCGGCTCGACCTACCGGCGCGCGGGCCGCTACCAGGACGCGATCCAGACGCACCGCAAGGTGCTGGCGATGCTGCCGGACTCGCCGTGGGGCCACGTGCTGCTCGGCGCGGACTACTACGCCACCGGCGAGTGGGATCCGGCGATCGAGGCGTACACGCGCGCGCTGGAAGTGGACCCGGAGAACGCGACCGCGAAGAGGTGGCTGGCGGGCGCGCTGGGCCACAGGGCGCGGGTGCTGGCGCGGCAGGACCAGCTCGACGACGCGGCGCGGGTGCTCCGGCGCGCGTGGGACCTCGATCGCACCGCCTCGATGGCGCGCTCGCTGAGCTCGGTGCTGCTCACCCAGCGCGAGTACAAGGAAGCGGCGGCGGTGATGGAGCGCGGCGTCACGCTGCCCGGTGCGGGCTGGCAGGAGCATCTGCTGCACGGCTACGCGCTGCTCGGCGCGGGGAGGGCGGAGCCGGCGCTGGAGGCCTTCGAGGCGGCCGCGCGCCTGACCACGGACACCGCCGCGCAGGGCGACATCTACGCGGGCTGGGCGCTGACCAAGCTGGAGCTGGGCGACTTCGACACCGCGATGTCCAAGCTGCTGGAGACGGGCAAGACCGGCCGCGCGGCGCAGGTGGCCGAGCAGAACCTCCCGCTGGCGCTGGTGCGGCGCGGCCTCGACAAGGTGCGGGCCGGTGACGCGGACGGCGCATCGAAGGACTTCGACGCGATCGACAAGCTCAAGCGCGGCGTGGATCCGGAGGTGGTGCGGCTGGCCTCGTTCGGACGCGGGCTGGTGGCGATCGAGGCGTCGCAGTGGAACGCGGCGCGGGTGCACTTCAGGAAGGCGTTCGCCGGGCGGGTGGCGAAGTGGCGCTACGCATCGTCGGAGGTGCTGGCGGACGCGTACCTCGAGTACCGGCGCGGGAACATCGCTCGGTCGAAGCAGCGGCTGACGCAGGCGAAGCGGCAGGCGGCCACCGGTCAGGAGTCGTTCCTCGTGGCGCTTCACCGCGGACAACTCCGGCGCGAGGGCGAGCTGGCGCTGGCGAAGGGCCAGGTCGCTCCCGCCGAGCGCGCTCTGCGTGCCGCGCTGGCCGAGGAGCCGCTCAACGCGTGGGTGCAGGGGAACCTCGCCACCGTGGCGTACCGGAAGGGCCGGCACGGTGACGCGGTGGGCGAGTGGGAGAAGGTCTCGGCGGGCGTGCCCGAGGCGCACCTCAACCTGGGGATCGACGCGCAGCTCCGGCAGAAGGACATGGAGCGCGCCGTGCTGCACTACGCGCGCTACGCCGCCACCGGAGGCCGCCGCGCCCGCGAGGTGCGCGAGTGGCGCGATCGCCTGATGAGCCTGTACGGCGTGAGCGAGCCGAACGTGGGCGCTGCCACTGCAACGGAGACGGTGCCGTGATGATCGAGACGATGAAGAGGATGGTTCTCGCGCTGGTGCTCGCGGCCGGGTGCGTGTTCACGACCGCGGCGCACGCGCAGGGAGCAGGGAAGAACGACCGGGTGACGCTGGGCGTGTTCCTGCCCACCACGATGGCGGACGGCCAGAAGCGCTTCGAGGTCTCGGAGGCGCTGGGCCGTGCGCTGGAGGCGCGGCTGGGCAAGCCGGTGGTGGTGAAGAACTTCGGCCGCTACGAGGACTTCGCGCAGGCGGCGAAGGCGGGGCTGGACGTGGTGGTGGTGGACGCGTGGGCGGCGGCGCACCTCGGGCCGAAGGACGAGCCGGTGGCGATGGGCGTCATCGGCGGCGAGACGCACCAGCGCTGGGGCGTCGTCACTTCGCAGCGCGGGCTGGTGAAGGACCTCGCCGGGAAGCGGCTGGCCGTTCCGCGCGGCGTGCGCTCCCTGGATGCGAAGTTCGTCACCAACGTCGTCTTCGCCGGCGACCTCGAGGCAGAGCGCCACTTCAAGCTGGAGTCGGTGCCGAACGCGGAGAGCGCCCTGAAGATGCTCGAGTCGAAGGCCGCGGACGCAGCGCTGGTGCCGCTCGCGCACGTGCCGGAAGGGACGCGCGCCGTGTACCGCTCGTCGCGGGTGCCGGGCGTGGTGGTGCTCTCGTTGAAGGGGGATGCCGCTGCCGTCCGCGCCGCGTTCGAAGGCATGGGCGAGGTCGGTCCGTTCAGCGGCTTCACCGCGCCGAAGGAGCGGGACCTGAGCGCGCTGCGCGTGCTCCTCACGAAGGGCGTGGCCCGCCGGCAGGTCGTGGTCGCCGAGTCCCCGATCGTCCGCCCCGTTCCCGAAGCCATGGTCGACGTCCGCGAGGTCGGGCTCGTGCTGCCCACCTTCCTCGACCTGATGGACAACCCGAAGGAGACCCCGGACGACTGAGGGGGAGGGGCCCTGCCATGAAGCGCTACGCCGCGCTCCTCCGGGGCGTGAGCCCGATGAACCTCAAGATGGCCGACCTCCGGCGCCAAGCGCGTCGTCACCTTCCTGCACGACGCTCCGGGGTCCCGGTAGCGCTACTCCCCGCGCGCTTCGCCCTCCACCAGCTCCCGGAACGCCTCGTACTCCTGCGGCAGGCCGCCGAACCGCAACGGGCCGCCGCACGCGTTGCAGGGGCGCTGCGTCTCCACGTCGAAGTCGCGAACCTTCAGCTCGAAGTGGAGGGTCTGCAGGCAGTCGGGGCACTCGTACGGGGCGAGCACGCTGCGCACGGTGGCGCGCCCCAGGAATCCCTCCACCTCGCACGCCGAGCGCACCACCACCTGCGGGCAGCCGGCGAACTCCACGTCCCGGCCATCGAGCGACGCCATCCAGCGCAGCCAGCGGATGACCCCGTTCGAGGAGAACCCGGTCACCCCCCTCAGATCGAAGCGCACCGCCTTCGCCTCGGGCATCGGCAGCTCGAGGTGCTCGTTGATCCGCCCGGCGATCCGGACGAGCGCGCGCGCCGACTGCGCCGTTGCCCTCTCGGCCGCCGGCGCCTCCACGCGCAGCGGCGGCAGCGGACGGCGCTGGACGGAGAAGGTGATCCGGGGCTGCGCCGCGGGCGCGGTGGCCTCGGGGGCCTTCTCCCAGAAGAGGTTGATGCTCTTCGACATGTGGCGGAAGTCCGAGGCGGTGTCCACGCGCAGGTACCAGCCGGCGAGGACCTCGGTGCGCACCTGCGGCTGCACGTTGAACACGAGCTGGTGCAGCCGCTTGAGCGACATGGCGAGCCCGAGCCCCGCGCCGCCGACCTTCTCCTCCACCGCGTGCCGCCGCGTCGCGAAGCCCTTGGCCAGGTAGTGGCTGACCCGCGCGCGCTCCAGCGCACCGAAGCGGTCCGCCACCGAGAGCATCAACCGCTGCCCGTCGCAGCCCCACGCGACCTCGGCCGCGTCCTCCTCCGCCACCGCGAGGCCGGGCACAGGTCCCAGGTGCTCGTACTTCAGCGTCCCCTTCTCGTCGCGCGGCGCGTGCAGGAGCGCATTGACGATCAGCTCGTCCGCCACGGTGAGGATGTCGGGGACGACGGCGGCCGGGCACTCGAGGTCGGTGAGGTAGCGCTCCAGCCGCTCGAGGAGCTGCGCCTTCTCCTCCATCGACGTCACGCGGCCTGCGTGCACCGTCACCCCCCAGCCGCCGATGTACTTCTCGAGGCCGAAGATGTCGCGCTGCAGGACCTTCTGGCAGGTCACCAGCAGCTCGCGCTCGTCGAGCACCGGGTACATCGCCCGCGCTGCGCCGTGCTTCGCCACGAGGTGGCGCACACCGTACGAGCGCAGCAGGCTGAGCAGCACCGCCTTGTCGCTCCCCAAAGACAGCATCACCACCGGCACCTCGAGGCGGCCGGCGCGCTCGAGCGAGGAGGTCACCTCGTCCAGCGCGGCGCAGTCGGCGTCGAGCACGAACAGGTCCGGGCGCTTCTGCGCGAACAGCCCGTCGAGGTCGGAGGCCCGCTCGGCGAAGCGGAGCGCGAACCCGGCCGAGCACAGCGCACGGACGATTTGACGGCGCGTGGGCGCCTGCCGCGCGAGGACCGCGATGTCTGGCATGTGGAGGT
>CAZCWA010000219.1:0-8335 GCA_964502265.1 uncultured Myxococcaceae bacterium
GCCTTGCTGTGCGGCTTGAGAGCCGGCGCGGCACGAGCACGCCGGTTCGGCCGTCAGGGATCGCAGTACGGGGCGCCGGCCCTGGCCCACTGGGCGATGAGGTCGCGCTCGCGGAAGGTGGGGAACGCGGAGGCGTCCGGCGGGGGCATGGTCTCGTACTCGGACGCGCGCAGGTGGATCTGCGTGACCATCTCCTTCACCCCGCGCACCTCGCCCTCGGTCTCCCAGACGTCGAGCCGGAACGAGTCGTCGCCGCTGCCGTCGGTGCGCGCGCCGTGGCAGCTCGACACGCAGGTGCGGTCGAGGATCGGCTTGATGTCCCGGCAGTACGTGGGCGGGGGCGTCCCCGCATCGGGCTCGGCGATGACCGCCCCGGCATCCGGCGTCTCATCCGATGGTCCGGGGCCACAGGCGGACAGGCCCCCCACGACGAACGCGGCCACCATCGCGCGCAGACCGGCGAAGGGGGGCCTCATCTCACTGCACGGGCGGGCGGAGGTCATCGGGGAGGCGGTCCTGCGGCGGCCGCTCGGGAGACGTGGGCGGACGGAGCCCCAGATCGCGCGCGCCGGCGTCGGGCGCGGCAGGCTCGGGGTCGACCGGGTTGTCCGGGCAGCCCACGAAGAGGACCGACCCGGAGAGCGCGGCGAGGACGAAGGCGAATCGGCGGAGGCGGTTCATCGCGTCACCCGGCCCTAGTACTTCACCCAGATCTCGGTGCCCGGATGGATCGCATCCAGGAGCTGCACGTCCGGCTCGTTGGCCAGCAACTCGCGGGTCCGCGCGTTGCTGCTGTACGCGGCCTTCCCCGCCCAGACGATCAGCGCGTCGTCGAACACGGTCAGGTCGTGCACGTGCTCCTCGATGGTGAACCGGTTCCAGCCCGGCTTGAGCGGGGGCATCACGAACACCGACGCGGCCGGCAGCTCGTCGCCGTGGCCGCCGCCGTGTCCGCCGCCGTGGTCGTGATCGCCCTCGGCCTTCCAGTCGCTGACCAGCTCCTCGCCCATTGCCGTGGTGCAGGTCTGGACCACGCGGAAGTGCACCCGCGTGAACGGCTTCTCCGGCAGCCGCGCGCTGAAGGTGAACCGGTAGAGGTGCGTGTCCTCGGCCAGCACGTCGTCGCCGGACTTGGCCCAGGTGATCGTCTGCACGTTGCCCGAGGTCTCGTCCTTCGACACGACCGCGCGCCCGAAGCCCTCCGCGTGCATCGGCCGGACGGAGGTCACGCCGGCGGGGATGTGCAGCTCGATCTTCGAGGTGTCCGCGCCCTCGCACCCATGGCCGACGTCGATGGTCAGTCGCTGGCTGGCTCCGGCGGTGGCCCGCGGCGAGGAGAAGGACGGGTGGGCGAACGCAGCGGTGGCAGCGAGGCCGGCGACGAGGGCGAGAAGACGCTTCACGAGGGGCTCCTGACGAAAAGGCCGAACGCTCAGTGTCTACCCTCTTTCGTCAGGGGTGCAACCTCGTCGGCGCACCGCAATGGGGGCGGGGGCGGGCAATGCAGACGCAGGTCGGTGGAGGTCACCGGGTGCGCGAAGGTGATCTGCTCGGCGTGGAGGAGATAGCCGCCATCGCCCGGCAGGCCCGGCGCATCGATCTTCGGAAGGCCGCCCGCGGCGAAGAGCGGATCCCCCCACAGCGGGTGGCCTATCCACGCCAGGTGGATGCGGATCTGCTCCGGCCTTCCCGAGTGGATCCGCACCTCGAAGAGGGTCTGCGCCTCGCGCCGCTCCAGCACCCGCGCGGTGGATCGCGAGGGTTTCCCTTCGGCCGTCGCCCCGTGTACCTGCCCCAGCCTCGGGTGGGGCACGAGGCCTATCGGCGCGTCGATCTCGTAGAGGTCCCGCCCGGCCACGCCGGACGCGAGCGCCCGGTACCGCTTGTCGATGAGGTGGTCCCGGAACGCGGCCGACAGGCGCGCGGCCGCAGCCTTCGTGCGCGTGAACACCACCAGCCCCGAGGTCGCCCTCCCCAGCCTGTGCGCCGGCGCCGCCTCCGGCCAGCGCTCGCGCACGAGGGAGAGCAGCGTGTTCTCGAGGAACCCTCCCGAGGGCAAGGTGGGCAACCCCGAGGGCTTGTCGACCACCACCAGCGCCGCGTCCTCGTGGATGACCCCGAAGGTGCGCGGGACCTCCTCCTCCTGCCACGGCGGCCGGTGCCAGACGAGGACCTGACCGTTGCGGACGAGGTCGTCGGCCCGCGCGATCCGGCCGTCGAGCTCCACCTCACCCCGGACGAAACGCCCGGCCCACTCCGCCTCGGTGGCATGCGGGAAGCGGCGCGCGAGGTAGGCCAGTGCGGTGGGCGCCTCCCCGAGCAGGCCCCTCACCGTCTCCCGGTACGCGTATCCGCGGTTCCACCTCACGTGCGTGCCTGTGTCCCGGGACGAAACGACGACGGCGGCCGCGCCCCGAAGAGCACCGGCCGCCGAAAGGTCACGTCCTGCCGCGCCGGCTGCCTAGCCCGGTCCGCCCTTGGCCTCGCCGCCCTCGTCCTTCTGGAACATGTCCTTCACCACCTGGGCGGTGACCTGCCGGTTCATGGACATGATCGAGGTGGTGAGGGGGATCTCCTTCGGGCACACCGCCGAGCAGTTCTGCGCCTTGCCGCAGTCCTGGATGCCGCCCTTCCCCATCAGCGCCCGCGTCCGCTCGGGCGCGTTCATCTTCCCCGACGGGTGCAGGTTGAACAGCCGCGCCTGGGAGATGGTCATCGCCCCCACGAAGTCGTTCTTCAGCGTGTACTGGGGGCACGCCTCGAGGCAGCAGCCGCAGGTCATGCAGGTGGACATCACGTAGCGGTCCGCCTGCTCCGCCTGCGAGTACCTCGGCCCCGGCCCCAGGTTGTGGGTGCCGTCGAGGTTGATCCACGCCTTGACCTTCTTCAGGTCGTTGAACATCCGCTGACGGTCCACGGTGAGGTCCCGCACCATCGGGAACTTCCGCATCGGCTCCAGCGTGATCGGCTGCTCGAGCTTGTCCACCAGCGCCGAGCACGCCATCCGCGCCCGGCCATTGATGTTCATCGCGCAGGACCCGCACACCTCCTCGAGGCAGTTGGAGTCCCACACCACCGGCGTCGTCTTCTTCCCGTCCGAGGTGACCGGGTTCCGCTGGATCTCCATCAGGCAGGAGATCACGTTCGCGCCCTTGCGCCAGGGCACCTTGAACTCCTCGAAGAAGCCCTCCTTCTCGAGGGACTCCTGCCGCCAGATCTTGAAGGTGACGTAGCGCTCGATGGGCGCGGAGCTTCCCGGAGCGGTCGCTGTGGCCGTGGTCATGGTGCGTGTCCTTTCCTAGGCGTACCAGCGCGGCTCGGGATCCCGAACCGGCGTCGCGATGTCCTCGTAGGTGATCTCCGGGCCGTTGGGCGTGTGCCGCGCCATCGTGGTCTTGGCCCACTTCTCGTGCCGCGCCCTCCACTTCGCCATCCACTCCGGATCCTCCTTCGGATCCTTCGTCTTCGGCTCGGGGAGGCTGAAGTCCGGCTTGTAGTGCGCGCCGCGGCTCTCGTCCCGCATCAGCGCGCCCTTGGTCATCACCTCCGCCAGCTCCAGCATGTTCCAGAGCTGGTTCACGAAGGAGAGCGACCGGTTCGACGAGTTCGACACGTCGAGCACGTTGCTCTTGTGCCAGCGCCCCTTCATCTCGGCGATGGTCTCGAGCGTCTTCTGCAGCCTGTCGTTGTAGCGGACGACGGTCATGTTCTCCGTCATCACGTCGCCCAGGTCCTTGGCGATCTGGTACGGGTTCTCCGCCCCGTTCATCTTCCGGATCGTCTCGAAGCGCTCCTGCCAGAACCGCTTCGCGTCCTCGAACGGCTTGGTCCCCGCCGCCTCCGAACCCTTCGCGTTGTTCTTCGCGTACGACACCATCGCCGGTCCGCCGATGATGCCCGCGTAGATGCAGGAGAGCAGCGAGTTGGCGCCCAGCCGGTTGCCGCCGTGGTACGCGTGGTCCGCCTCGCCGCCCGCGTACAGGCCGGGGATGGTGGTGGACTGGTTCACCGGGCTGCCCGCCAGAGGCTCCAGCGTCTTCGGGTCCGCCTCGAAGTTCACGTACACGCCGCCCATGGAGTAGTGCATGCCGGGGAAGATCTTCATCGGCATCTTCCGCGGGTCGTCACCCACGAACTTCTCGTAGATCTCCATCACGCCCTTGATCTTCTTGTCCAGGGTGGGCGCGGGGATGTGGGTCACGTCGAGGTACACCGCGTCGCCGCCGTCGATGCCCATGCCCATCTCGCGGCAGACCTGGAAGATCTCGCGGGTGGCCACGTCGCGGGGGACGAGGTTCTTGTACTTGGGGTAGCGCTCCTCGAGGAAGTACCAGCGCTCGCTCTCCGGGATCTGCCGCGGGTCGCGCCTGTCGCCCTTCTGCTTCGGCACCCAGACCCGGCCGCCCTCGCCGCGCACCGACTCGCTCATCAGGCGGAGCTTGTCCTCGCCCGGGATCGAGGTGGGGTGCACCTGGATGAACTCGCCGTTGGCGTAGACCGCGCCCTCGATGTACGCGCGCCCTGCCGCGGTGCCGGTGTTGATCACCGAGTTGGTGGAGCGCCCGAAGACGATCCCCGGACCGCCGGTGGCCAGCATCACCGCCTCGGCGGGGAAGGTGCGGATCTCCATCGTCCGCATGTCCACCGCCACCGAGCCGATGCACCGGCCCTGGCCGTCCTTCACCATCCCCAGCCACTCCCAGTACTCGTACTTGGTGACCAGGCCGTCCGCCTCGTAGCGGCGCACCTGCTCGTCCAGCGCGTAGAGGAGCTGCTGGCCGGTGGTGGCGCCCGCGAACGCGGTGCGGTTGTGCAGGGTGCCGCCGAAGCGCCGGAAGTCGATCAGGCCTTCGGGGGTGCGGTTGAAGGGCACGCCCATCCGGTCGAGCATGTAGATGATGCCCGGCGCCGCGTAGCACATGCCCTTCACCGAGATCTGCTCGGCGAGGAAGTCACCGCCCCGCAGGGTGTCGGTGACGTGGATGTCCGGGTGGTCGCCCTCGCCCTTGGTGTTCACCGCGCCGTTGATCCCGCCCTGCGCGCACACCGAGTGGGAGCGCTTCACCGGCACGATCGACAGCAGGTCGACGGGGTGGCCCGCCTCGGCCAGCTTGATGGTGGTCATCAGGCCCGCCAGCCCGCCACCGACGACCGTGAAACGTGGGTTCGCCATGTCTGTCTTTACCCCGGTTGTCTGACTATTCCGTGAACCGAGCGACCCTCCCCGGGAGGGACGCTGTCCGGTCTCTTACCCGCGCCTCACCGGACGGGGAAGGAATGTTTTCGATCCGGAGCAATGCCCGGGCCGCGGTCTCATTAGTCTTGCGTGGGGGAGGGATGAGGCAGGGTGAAGCGGAAGGTGGAGCCCTCCCCTTCGGCGCTCTGCGCCCACAGCCGCCCGCCGTGGGCCTCCACCAGCCCCCGCGCGATGGAGAGCCCGAGCCCCACCCCGCCCTTGCCGCCGCCGGCCTGGTAGTACGGCTCGAAGATGCGGCGCAGGTGATCCGCGGAGATGCCGGGGCCTGTGTCCCGCACCCACAGCTCCACCCCGTCCGGGTGCTCGCGCGCGCCCAATTCCACCGTGCCGCCCGAGGGCGTGAACTTGAGCGCGTTGCCCACCAGGTTGGAGAGGATCTGGTGCACCCGATCCCGGTCGCAGGAGACCACCGCCTCCGGCCGGTCGCAGACCACCACCAGCGAGACGTCCCGGTTCTGCGCCAGCGGGAGGAAGGACTGCTCCGTCTCCTCGAGGATGGCGGCCGCCGTGCAGGGCCCGCGCTCCAGCCGGATCGACTCGCCCTCGATCGCCGCGTACTCGAGCAGGTCCTGGATGAGCGTGTTCATCCGCTGGGTCTGCGTCTGGATGTTGGTGACCCAGCGCAAGACCCGCGGATCGGTCACCACCCGCTGCACCAGCGAGGCGTTGATCACGATCCCGTTCAGCGGGTTGCGCAGATCGTGCGAGACCATGGCCAGCATGTTCTGGCGCATCTGCGACTCGGCCTCGGCCTTCTCCCGCGCCCGCGCGTTCTCGATCACCAGCGCCGCGCGCTGCGCGAGGTCCTCGGCGAAGGTCAGGTCCTCCGGCCCGTAGAAGCGCTCCGAGGTGGAGGTCCCGAAGAGCACCGCCCCCACCGGCGCCGGGCCCTCGCCCGTCCGCAGCGGGATGAGCATGTACGAGCGCAGCCCCAGCCGCTCGAGCTTCGCGCGGTGGTACTCCATCGCCTCGCCGCCGGCCCCCAGCAGGCTCCGGCCCACGTACGGCATCAGCTCCGGCTGCCCCGAGGCCAGCACCGCCCCCAGGCCCACCACCGGGTGCAAGGTGGGGGTGAGCGTCCCCACCTCCTCGCGCAGGCGCTCGGCCTGCACCGGATCGAAGTGCGCCACCGCCACGCAGGTCGCCTGCGTCCGGCCGCGCTCGCTCAGCCACGCCACCGCCACGTCCGCGAGGTCCGGGACGCTGATCTCCACCAACCGGCCGAGGATCGCGTGGCCGTCCACGCCGGAGCGCAAGAGCGCGTCGGTGGCGGAGTAGAGGAAGGTCAGCCGGCGCTCGGCGGCGTGCGCCTCCGCGTCCGCCGCCCGGCGCTCACCCTCCTTGCGCTCGTCCTCCGACTCCTCCGACATGGCCGCTCCGGTGTCTCCCGCGGCGGGCCCGAAGTCAACGTGCCGCCGCTGCAAGCACCTTGAATCGTTGGATGATCTCGTCGAGCGTCAGCTCCTCGTTGACCAGCCCTTCGCTCTGGGCCGCCTGCGCCATCCCGTACACCACGCTGGAGGCCTGGTTCTGCGCCAGCACGAGGCCCCCCTGCTGTCGCAGCTCCCGCAGGCCCTCCACCCCGTCGCGGCCCATGCCGGTCATCACCACCGCCACGCCCTCCTTGCCCCAGTGCTCGCCCACGCTGCGGAACAGCCGGGTTCCGGACGGGCGGAAGCCGCCCACCGGCGGGCCCTCGTCGAGCAGCACGTGGCTCCCCGGGCCCACGCACAGGTGCGCGTGCGAGGGCGCCACGTAGACGGTGCCGCCCCGGAGCTTCTCGCCGTTCTCCGCGATCTTCACCCGGACCCTGGTCAAAGACTCGAGCCAGCCGGTGAAGCCCTCCACGAAGCCGATGGCGATGTGCTGCACCACCATCACCGGCAGCGGGTAGTCGCGCGGCAATTCCGGGAGGATCTTCGCCAGCGCCGCCGGGCCGCCGGTGGACGCGAGCAGCGCGATGCCGCGGACCGTGCTCTCCGGACGCGCCTGGGGCCTGGGCGCCTCGCCGGACACCCCGCGCCAGCGCCGCACCACCTTCACCCGCGCCATGTTCTTCACCGTCTCGACGATCTCGCGCGCGGCGGCCTCGAAGTCCGCGTCCCCCGGCCCGGTGGGCTTGTTCACCACCGAGAGCGCCCCGAGCCTTATCGCCTGCATCGCCGCGTCCACCTCCCGGGCGAGGAAGCCCTGGGAGACGATGACGATCGGCGTGGGCGCCTCGACCATGATCTCCTGGGTCGCGCGCAGGCCGTCCATCTTCGGCATCTGCACGTCCATGGTGATGACGTCCGGCCGCAGCGCCTTCGCCTTCTGCACCGCCTCCTCGCCGTCCTCGGCCTCCCCCACCACCAGCAGCTCCGGATCGGCGGAGAGCACCGCGCGCAGAAGCGCCCGCGCCGTCCGCGAGTCGTCCACCACGAGGCAGCGGATCCGGTTCAAGGCCGCCTCCCGAGCAGCTCCTCCAGCGTGCGCAACAGCAGCGTCTGGTCGAAGGCGCTCTTCACCAGGTACGCGTCCGCCCCCGCCTCCATCCCCCTTCGCCGGTCCTCCTCCGAGGCCAGCGCGGTCACCAGCACCACCGGCAGCTCCACGAACCTCTGCGAGCCACGCACCGCGCGCGTCAGTTCGAACCCGTCCAGCTCCGGCATCTCCACGTCGCTCACCAAGACGTCTGCTCCCTGCTCCTGCAACATCCGCCACGCCTCGGCGCCATCCGAGGCCACGCGTACCTCATAGCCCGCCGCCTCGAGGATGCTGCGCTCCAGCGTCCGCGTGGTCAGCGAATCGTCCGCCACCAGCACACGGATCCGCCGCCGCTCGCCCTCGGCCTCGCCTTCCGCCCCTGCGCCCGCCAAAGGCCACGCGCCGCCCTCCCCGCGCCTGGCCGCGCGCACCAGCCGGTCCGCGGAGACCAGCGCCAGAAGCCGCCCGCCCGGCCGGACCGCCAGCCCCGTGTAGCTGCGCAGCCGCTTCACTTGTGATCCCAGCCCCTTGAGCAGGACCTCCTCCTCGCCCACCACCTCGTCCACCCGCACCGCCGCCTCGCCCGCGTCGGTGCTCAGCTCCACCACCCGC
>CAZCWA010000220.1:0-1471 GCA_964502265.1 uncultured Myxococcaceae bacterium
GACGAGGACCCACAACGCTGCCCCCGCCGGCGCGCGCGCCAGACCCCGGAACCCTTCGAATCTCTTCCTCATTTGCGATCCCTCCGGCTGCGGGTGTGAGCGCAGCGAACGGATGACATGCGCGAGCGCCTGCGCCGGTTCCGTGGAGACGAGCACCTCGCCATCAACCTCCACGCTGTGACCGCGCGCCTGCACCCGGCCGCGTCCGCTGAGGACGAGCGTGCCCTCCTCGAGCAGCACCGTGTCCGACCCGTCCCTGCCGAGCTTCGACTCCGGCGTCCACAGCGCCAGGCCCTCGGCGAGCGGGCCCACGATGATCCCGGGGACATCGGGCGGGTAGGGCGGCAACTCCTCGCCGGCCGGCGCCACCGCAGCCAGATCCGCTCCACCCGGCACGTGCTGCGCGGGCGTGCGCCCGAGGAAGAAGGCGCCGCCCGCGAGCACCGCCACGATTGCGGCTGCCGCCGGCACGAGAACCCGGAGCGCGGGTCTCCCGCGGGATCGCAACACCGACTCGATCGCGGCCTCGTCGCGAACGCTCACCGCGGCCGCGCGATCCTCGGCGCCCTGCAGGGCCGCCAGGACGTCGAGCCGTTCGAGCCGCGCCTGGAGCCTTCGAAGCTCTGGATTCGAAGCGACCTGTTCCCGCGCGCGCGCTGCCTCCTCCGCAGAGAGCTCTCCCGCCCCGAGCTTCGCGAGCAGCTCCACCTCATCGACCGACGGCATGTCCCGCTCCCTTCTGGTCCGATGCGTCCAGGCGCTCGCCGAGCTCGAGCGCCAGCACCGCCCGCGCCCGGTGCAGCCGCGACTTCACCGTGCCGACGGCGACGCCCTCCGCCCGGGCGATCTCCTCCAGCGGCACCTCGTGCATCACCGCCAGCACGAAGACCTGCCGCTGTCCTTCGGGCAGCGCGGCCACGGCCTCATCGAGCAGCGCGCGCAGCTCTCGCCGCTCGACGAGCGCGTCCGCGCCCGCGCGTCCGTCCGCGACCTCATGGGCCACCTGCAGCGGGACGAGCTCCAGCTTTCGGCGCCGCCGCTGCATCAGCAGCCAGCGGTGCACCACGGTGAAGGCCCAGGTGCTGAACTTCGCCGTGCCGTCCGGATCGAACTGCGGCAGGGCGCGCAGCAGGTGCGCGAGCGCGTCCTGCACCTGATCCTCGCGCTCGTGTGCCGCGCCGAGCCGGCGGATCAGCGCCCGGATTGGGCCGACCGAGCGGCGAAGCACCTCCGCTTGCGCGGCGCGCTGTCCCTCCCTCGCGCGGGCGAGGATCTCCGGTGCGAAATCCATGTGCCCCGATGACATGCCGGCGCGAGAAAAAGGTTCCCCCGCGTGCGCGCGTTCAGGCGAGAAGTCAGGCGGTCGGACCGCTCATGACGTGCGCCGTCGCCGCAGCCCGAGCCCCGCCAGCACCATCAGCGCCAGCGCGGCAGCGAAGCCATCGGTGGCGCCGCAGCCGCAGCCGGTTGC
>CAZCWA010000220.1:1481-8319 GCA_964502265.1 uncultured Myxococcaceae bacterium
CCTCACCACCCGCTTCGGTGCCAGCGCCGGGGATGGCCGGCAGACCCTGCGTCCCGGTGACGCCCGCGTCGCCCCCGGTTCCGGCATCCGTCCCGGCGTCGGTGCCCGCATCCGAAGCCGGAGGACAGGAGGCGGCCTTCTCGAAGGTCCACGTCACGTCCTGCAGCGTCTCTCCGCCCTGGCTGGCGGAGGCGAGCACGAAGTAGAGGTCTCCGCCGCAGGGCACCTGGAGGTTGACCCGCGCCGAGTAGTTCCCCTGCGCGCCGGTGAAGCCCACCGTCTGCTCCGCATCGTTGGAGAGCGTGGTGCCCGCACGGGTGAACTCCACCGGATCCCCGCGCCGCGCCAGGAGACTCGCCGCGACCTGTCCGCCGCCGAAGAGGCCGCCGCTCTGGATCTGCGCGTTGACCGTCAGGCTGCGCGCGCCCTCGGGCACCTGGATGCGGAACTGGTAGGGCCCCGGAACGAGCTGCCCGTTCGCCAGGCCCGCCGTCTGCGTCCCGCCGATGCCGAAGTACGTCCGCGCTTCAGTGCTCCCCGTGACGTCGAGCACCTTCGAGCAGTTGCTCACCCCGCGCGCCTCGAAGATCCCCCGCATCGCGGCTTCCGCGTCGGGCATCGACGGGAAGGCGTCCTTCACGCGCAGCGCGATCGCCTCGGCGGCTTCCTCGAAGCCCGTCTTCGGGTTCATCGACACCAGCGCCGCGTAGACCGCCGCGTCGAAGGTGCGCCCGAGATCGTTGCCCTGGAACAGCTCCTTGCGCGCCTCCCACAGCGCCCCGGTGAAGTGCTTGCTGTCCTGGTGGACCTCCCCCCAGAGCACGTCGGGGCACTTCTCGTCGTTGTCCGCGTCGCGCAGGGCCGCCTCGCCGCCGGCCATCGCCATCCGCGGGCCCACGTAGTCGCCGATCAGGGAGCGCTGGCCGAACGCTGCCGCGAGGTAGTCGGCGATGCCCTCGTGCAGCGCGCCGCCCTCGTTGTTGCCGGAGCGCCGGTCGAGGGTGAAGGACTCGAACCTTGCGGTGGAGTAGATGACCCCGTGTCCGAACTCGTGCCACAGCACCGGCGCGTCGTAGCCGAAGTCCGCTTGCGTCCCCTGGAACATCATCATCGTGTCCACGTCGAGCGCGAGGTCGGGGATGAGCAGGCTCTCGAAGTTCTCCCGCGGCATGAACGCCGCGTTGTCCACCCGCATCAGGTTGTTGGCCCGCGCCGTGCCGGTGGTGAACAGGCTGGAGAACATCTCGTTCTGGTCCGGCATCACCACGTTCACCCAGATCGCCGGCACCTTGCCCGATAGCTCGTCGCGCATCCGGAACGGCTGGATGTTCTCGCCGGGGAAGAGCGTGCTGCCCGCGGTGGAGAGCGAGCGGACGTAGTCGTAGACGCGGTTCACGTGCCAGAAGGCGTGCGCCTCTACGAAGGGATCCGAGTCGGTGGGGTTCGACTGCCGCGCCTGCGTGCCGCCGCCCGGCGCGTCCACCGGCGCGTAGACGTAGTTGCCGGCCGGGTTGACCAGCTCGTCATTCGTCGCGCGCTGCACCCGATCGCAGACCGCCACGTTGTAGGGCACCGGCGTCCCCCCGAAGTTGAGCTGTCCCTGCGCCCGCCTGGGTTGTGCGCCCGGGGCCCCCGAGCACGCCTCGTTCGGGCAGCAGTTCCACGCGGTCACCTGATCGCCCTGCAGGAACCCGCCCTGCTGCATCGGGTGGAGCCGCTCGAGCACCACGCGGGTCAGCGGGCTCACGCCCACGCCCTGATCGAGGCCGCCGGGGCTGAACGCGTACACGTCCGCCTCAGTGGTGGCGCGGAAGGCGCGGTTCTGCCGGAAGAGGATGCGCCCGTCCGCGGCGTCCACCGCCACGTACCAGTTGTCGCGCAGGTCCAGCGTGGGGACCCACACGAGGTAACCGGCGCGCGCCTCGTCACCCCGGGGGAACATCCGCCGCACGGTCCCGCCGTAGGGAACGCCGTCCGTCCTCCGCATCGCCAGAGGCACCTCGCGCGAAGCCACCTCCAGCGCCTGCTCGGGCGACAACGTCCACTGCGTCGCCGTCCTGGTGAACGGGGCGACGCCGGAGGACACCATCACCACCCGCCGCAGCCGGTCGATCGTCACCACCACGCGCGCCGCGTTCACCTCCACTCCGTCCACCTCCTGCGCCATGTGGAAGGACGCGCCGAAGCGGGTTCCGAAGACGCGGGGCTCGCCGAGCATCGATCCCTCAGGCAGGCGGAGCGCCTCCGCCCGATCGAGCGCCCAACGCCGCACCGACCCGGAGAGCGGGGAGGGCAGGGGCGCGCTCAGCACTCCGGCCTGCAGCGCAGGCCGTCCCGCGAGGTCCTCGATGTGTGAGACCAGCGTGGGTTCGAACGTCCCCATCGCGAGCAGCGGTGCGACGACCAGGGCGAGCATGCGGTACCTCGACAGGTGGGCAGGCGGGAGGCCGGGCACGCTACCGGACTTCCGGGGGCGAGTGGAGGGTTGCCACCAATGGAGGCCCCGCATGGAAGTGATCTCCGGCCGGACGCTGTTGGCGCGCCTGGGTGAGGACGAGCTGGTGGTGGTGGACTGCCGCAGCGTGGCGGAGCGACAGCTCCTTCCGATCCAGATCCCCGGCGCCATCCAGATGACCTGCGAGGAGATCCACGCCTCGCCGCTGGTGCTTCCAGACGACGAGCTGATCGTCCTCTACGATCAGGACGGCCCGTCCGCCGGCATCCGGCGGGCGATGCGGATCCTCGAGCTCGCCGGACGCAGCGCCCTGGCGCTCGAGGGCGGCCTGCGCGGCTGGCTCCAGCACGGCTTCCCCACCGAGACGCGACACCCTCGTCGCGGCGATGAGATCACCTACTCCGTCGGCATCGAGATCCTCTCCGACTGACGTGCGCCCGGGGGCCTCGAGGTTGTCCCCTCCGCGCGAATGCGTGTATGGCGCTTGGCCATGGCGACGGACGGGGCAGCGAAGAAGCGCGCGGTGATCATCGGGGCAACCGGGCTCGCGGGGCAGCAGTTCATCGCCGCCCTGGCCCACCACCCGTGGATCGAGATTGCCGGCCTCGCCGCCTCGGAGCGCTCTGCCGGCAAGTCCTACGCGGACGCCCTGCGGGGCGCCAACGGGATGCTCGCCTGGTTCGTCCCGCACGCGCTGCCCGAGCACATCGCCTCCCTCCCCGTGGTCGCCGGCAAGGACGTGCGCGGCGGCGACTACGACCTCGTCTTCTCCGCGGTGGAGGCGGACGTGGCCCGGGCGCTCGAGCCTGCGCTGGCGAAGGACGTGCCGGTGCTCAGCGCGGCCAGCGCCTTCCGCTACGACGACGACGTGCCCCTGCTCATCCCGCCGGTGAACGCGGACCACGCGCCGCTCCTCGTCGAGCAACAGCGCCGGCGCGGCACGAAGGGGTTCATCGCGCCCATCCCCAACTGCACCACCACCGGCCTCGCCATCACCCTCGCGCCGCTGCAGGAGCGCTTCGGCGTCAAGGCGGTGCTGATGACCTCGATGCAGGCGATGAGCGGCGCCGGCCGCAGCCCCGGCGTGATCGGCCTCGACATCCTCGACAACGTCGTCCCCCACATCCCGAAGGAGGAGGAGAAGGTGGAGGTGGAGACGAGGAAGATCCTCGGCAGGCCGCTGAAGGTCTCCTCCACCTGCACGCGGGTGGCGGTGCTCGAAGGCCACACCGAGGCCGCCTATGTCTCCCTGGAGCGGCCCGCCTCACCCGCGGAGGTCGTGGCCGCCATGCGCGAGTGGAAGGGCGCGGAGGTGGCGCGCGCGCTGCCCTCGTCGCCCCCGCGCTGGATCGAGGTGCTCGACGATCCCTTCCGGCCGCAGCCGAGGCTCGACCGCGACACGCACGACGGCATGGCGACCACCGTGGGCCGGGTGCGCGAGGACGGCGTGCTCGAGAACGGCGTGAAGTACGTGCTCGTCTCGCACAACACGAAGATGGGCGCGGCGAAGGGCGCGGTGCTGGTGGCCGAGCTCCTCATGGCGCAAGGCATCATCCGCAGAGACTGATTTTCCGCTCGACGCGCGGCAGTGCTGGGCTAGTAATGCCGCGCCCGACTCACCCCGGTCTGAAGAGGATTAGAGAACATGGCGTACGTCGTTGCCGAGCCCTGCATCAAGTGCAAGTACACGGACTGCGTGGAGGTCTGCCCGGTCAACTGCTTCTACGAGGGAGCCAACTTCCTCGTCATCCATCCGGATGAGTGCATTGACTGCGGCGCCTGCGAGCCCGTGTGCCCGACCAAGGCGATCTTCCCCGAGTCCGACCTGCCGGCCGAGTGGGCCGAGTACACCGCGCTCAACGCCGACTTCTCCACCAAGTGGCCGAACATCGCGGAGAAGAAGGAGGCCCTCCCCACGGCGGAGGACTTCAAGGACAAGAAGGGCAAGCGCCAGGACCTGGACCCGTCGCCGGGCGCCTAGCCTTCCCGGCGGTTCCGCAGCACCTCCGCGCGCTCAGCCCACCGCGAGCGAGCTGACCTTCAGCCCGCGCGCGCGGAGTTCTTCTCCGATCCGCGCCACGTCTTCGGGAGAGGGCGGCCCCTTCCGGCCCGTCAGCCGGAGGGCCACCTGATTCGGACCCGTCCGCTCCACCTCCACCCGCGCGTCCACGCCGCCGCCCACGGTGAGCGCGAGCGCGGGCCGCTGCGACTTCACGAACAGCTCGATCCGCTCCACCAGCGCGACCGCCGCCTGCGCGCGCGTGGCCTGGGTCCCCTCCGCGGCCTCGAGCTTCGAGGCGCCCTCGCCGCCCCGCGCGCCGCCGCCCTCTGCGCCCGCCTTCGCTGCGGCCCCCACCGCCTGGCCTTGTGAATCCGATGCCGCGCCCGGACCGCGGGGCTCCGCCGCGTGGCCTGCCCGCCCGGCCTCCAGCGACACCTCCGCCGTCAGCTCCTTGAGGATGAGCTCCACCATCCGCGCGTGCGTCCGCTGCTCGTGCTGGGCGTGGCCGTCGTGGCGGACCGTCTGGAGCCGCGAGGCCTCCACGTTCATCCCCGCCCGCGCGACGCCGAGGCTCTCGACCGAGCCGGGGGACGACGCGAGGGCCGCCGCACTCACCGCGCCCTTCGCGATCACCTGAGCGGGGACCAGCCCGACCCGGGCCACCGCCTTGCCCTGACCCGGCGGCTGTCCCGCCAGCCCGGGCCCTTTCGCGGCCGGGTTCAAAGGTCCCGCACGTTTCGAGGGCCCGGTGTTCCGCAGCACGTCGCGAAACTCCTCGCGCGGGCGGGGGCGTTCACGGCGGGCGGCATCGGCGGCTTCGGACTGGCGGACCTTGAGGGAGTCGTCGGCGGACATGATCCGCCGCACCGAAGCAGATGCCGTGCCGGACGTAACCTCCCGGAAACACGAGAGGTCTGGCGGAGCAATCCGTCTCCCGCCGAGGACCGACAGTGGAAAACCGAGACGGGCGTCAGCGCTTCGTCGGCTGGGGCTGGCCGGGCCGTTGGCCGAATCCGCCGGGCTGCACCGGCGCGGTCCCGGTCAGGTCGTTCAGCGCGAAGGAGCATTGGGCCACCGCGTTCGGATCCGCGAGCACCGCGCCCTGCGCCCAGTCGCGGTCCTCGAAGAGCAGCGCGTTCCGGAGCTCCAGCCGCTTGAGGTCGTCGCTCATCTCCCAGAACCGCCCGCGCACCATCATCCGCTTCCCGCGCGGCAGCTTCTTCAGATCCAGGTACTGCGTCTCCGAGAGCCGGGCCTCGATGATCGTCGGCGGCTCGCGGTTCGTCTTCCCGAAGAGCTGGATCTGCGCGTCGTGCGGCACGGCCTCCGGCACCTCCAGCCGCGCCACGAGGTACGTGGGCGCAGGCTCCACCGGCGCCTTCGCCTTCTTCCCCTTGCTGCCCTTGCCCTTGGCGGGCTTCACCGGTTCCGGCGGCCCCACGTCCACCAGCCGCAGCCCGCCCCACGCCACCTCGCGATCGAGATACCCATCCCGGAACGCCACCAGCGCGTTGTCCCGCGCCGCCGTGTTCGCGCGCAGGACCTCCAATTCGTACTGCTGGCGCAGCGCGGCCAGGGTGAAGAAGTAGCTGTCCACCGGCCGCACGCCCTCGGCGAGGAAGCGCAGCTTGCCCATGTCGATGATCATCACCTGCCCGTTGATCGCCGACGCCAGGTGCAGCCACGACTCGGGCAGCTTCCGCTCGATCATCACCCGCCGGACCATGGCCACGAAGTAGGCGTTGCCGGGGAAGCGCGCGTTGGAGAGCTGCCCGTTCATCGCGCCGACCAGCATGGGGTCCAGGTAGAAGTTCTCGTCGCGCTTGTGGAAGGTGGGCGCCGCCTCACCGAGCAGCGTGAACAGGCCGCCGAGAAGCTGCACGCACCCGGGCTCTGCGGTCCCTTCCGCCAGCGCCTTCGCCAGCTTCGTCTTCGCGAACCGCTTGTCGAGGTCCTCCTCGCGGAACACCACCGGCTTCTCCGAATTGCCGAAGAACACCTCCGCCTGGGCGAGCGCGGCGGACGGACCGAAAAGCGTGCATGCGAGGGCGGCGGTGCGGAGTGTGCGGTGGGCCTTCATCACGCGCCCGACTCTACCACCTGTGTCCTCGCAGGCCGCCCCACGCCGAGGATGAGGAAGGCGGGGAGCAGTTGGAGCACCGCCGCCACCGCGAAGAGCCTGTGTCCGCCGAGCCACTCGTATCCCGTGCCGGCGGCGAAGTAGCCCACGAGTCCGCCGAGCCCGAAGGTGATCGACACCAGCAGCGCCTGGCCGCTCGAGCGCTGGTGCGCCGGCACCCGGTTGGCGACGAAGGCGACCGCGGCCACGAAGAACGCGCCGAAGGTGAGCCCGTGCAGCACCTGGAGCGAGACGATCACCC
>CAZCWA010000221.1:0-8283 GCA_964502265.1 uncultured Myxococcaceae bacterium
TGTTCGCCTTGCCCGCCGCCTTGGCGATGCCGAAGTCGATGACCTTGACCTCGCCCTCGTAGGAAACGAGCACGTTCTGCGGCGAGATGTCGCGGTGGACGATGTTCATGTCCCGCCCCATCCCGTCCTTCTTGCGGTGTGCGTAGTCGAGGCCTTCGCACATCTTCGCCACGACGTAGCAGACCAGCGGGACGGGGGCGGGTTCGCCCTTCTTGCGGCAGCGATCGAAGATCGCGCGCATGTCCTTGCCAGGGATGTACTCCATGGCGATGAAGTAGTTGTTGGCGAGCTGCCCGAGCTCGTAGACCTGCGCGATGTTCGCGTGGGTGAGCTGGACGGTGATCTTCGCCTCGTCGATGAACATCGTGATGAACTCTTCGTCCTCAGCGATGTTCGGGAGGATGCGCTTGATCGCCACCAGGCGCTCGAAGCCGGCGACCCCGAAGTCCTTGCCGCGCCACACCTCCGCCATGCCACCGATGTTGATGCGGTCCAGCAGCAGGTACTTGCCGAACGGGATGGGCTGGCGCTTGGCGGGAGCAGTCACGCGGTCACTTGGGTTGGGGCGCCAGACGCAGCATCGACGCTCGGAAAGCCTATCGACCGGGCTCGATGCGCGTCAACGTGTGGGATGCCCCCCAGGCGGGCGTGCGGCCTCTGAAAACCGGGCGTAACGCGTCAGCCCGCGAGCGTCCGCGCCGGATCGGTGGCCGCCGCGGCGCGCGCGGGAACGAACGCGCCGCCCAGCGCCGCGAGCAGGCCCAGCAACACCCCGCCCGCGAGCAGCCACGGGGGAAACGCGAAGAAGCTCTCGGGCTGGAAGGGGAACGGTGGGAGCGCCCGGTGCGAGAGCACGTCCAGCACCCGGGCGGCCACGAACGCGAGACCGGTCCCCAGCGCACCGCCGAGCGCGCCGATCACCGCGGCCTCGGACAGCACCAGGCCCCGGATGTCCGCCTTCGTCGCCCCCACCGCGCGCATCACGCCGATCTCCTTCGCCCGCGCGCGGACCTGGGCAGAGAGCGCGTGGGCGATGTTCACCGCAGCCAGCAGGCAGATGAGCACCGAGAGCAACGCCAGCGCGGAGGTGGTGATCGCCACCGCGGCCCCGGCGCTCTCCGCCATCCGGCGCTCGGTGTCGTCGACCTCGAAGCCCATCCGGCGGACCTCTTCGGCGATGCGGGGGACCGTGGACGGGTCCGAGGCGCGCAGCGTCACCCCGGTGAAGGTCTCCGCGTCCTGGCCGGTCTGGCGGTTGAGCCGCTGCGCGGTCTCCAGCGGCACCGTCACCCCTGCTAGCAGCGCGCGGTCGCTCATGCCCACCAACTGGAGCTGCGCCGCGATCCGCGGGCCCGGCGGCGAGGCGCTGACGAAGGAGCGGTTGAACTCCACCGGGAAGCTGAACCCCACCAGCATCGCCGGCGAGAGCTGGGGGAGCTTCCGGGCCGGCGCGAAGCTCTTGTTGTAGATCTCCAGCAGCCGCGTGGCCGCCACAGCGGGGATGGGCTCGCCGGGCGCGACGTCGCGGAACGTCTGCGGGTCGACCTCGTCCTCGAGGAGCGCCGCGTCCACGCCCTGGGCGAGGATCTCGAGCCCCATGCGCAGCCGCTGGCCGAAGAACTCGCCGTCGTAGCGCGAGACCGCGGGCACCTTCACGTTCATCCGCCGGTAGACCTGCGTCACCCCGGGCAGCGCCGCGAGCCTGTCCACCGTGGGCTGGTCCAGCTTGCCGCCACCCAGCAGCGCGCCCAGCGAGACCTGCGGCGGCACCACCTCCACCAGCGAGGTGTCGAGCGGGAAGACGCGCTCTCGCACCACCTGGCCCACGCCGAGCCCGAGCGCCACGAAGAAGACCAGCGCGCCCACGCCCACCGCCACGCCGAAGCCGGAGAAGAGCGCCCCTTTGCGATCCCGCTTCAGCGCCAGCCGCACCAGCGCCCACCGCGCGCCCGGCGTCACGTGCCCACCTCCCCTGCGGCCGCCGGTTGCAGCTTCCCGGCCCGCATCCGGAGCACGCGCTGCGCCGCCTCGCTCACCCGCGCCTCGTGCGTCACCGCCAGCAGCGTGAGGCCGTCCGCGTGCAGCGACTTGAACAGCGCGATGATCTCCCCACCCGTCGCCGCGTCGAGGTTTCCCGTCGGCTCGTCGCAGAGCAGCACCCGGGGCCGGGCGAACAGTGCGCGGCCGATGGCGACCCGCTGGCGCTCACCGCCCGAGAGCTGGGTGGGCATCCGGTGCCCCTTGCCGTGAAGGCCGACCCGCTCCAGCACCTCGTCCGCGCGCTTCTCGTCGTCCGCGTCCGGTGAACGGCCGCCGAAGAAGACCGGCAGCATCACGTTGTCCCGTGCCCGCAGGTTGGGGATGAGGTGGAAGGACTGGAACACGAAGCCCACCTGCGCGTTGCGGAAGCGCGCCAGCCCAGCGTCGTCCAGGCCCTCGAGCCGTGTGCCGCCCACCGTGGCCTCTCCCTCGAACGCCGAGTCCAGCCCGCCGAGGACGTGCAGCAGCGTGCTCTTGCCGCTCCCGGACGCGCCGACGATGGAGACGAACTCGCCCTCCGCCACGTCGAGGTCCACGCCATCGAGCACGCGCACCTTCGTGCCGTCGCCGTCGATGTAGGTCCGGCAGAGCCCGCGGGTGGTGATCACTTCTTCGCGAACCTCAAGGAGAGCTGCACCCGGACCGAGTCTGCGCTTCCCGACCGCGAGGCGCCGACCGTCACTGCCCTCAGATCGTCGGTCGCGTCCAGCCAGCGCAGCGCCGAGGCCTTCATCGCGAAGCCGCCGATCCCCCACGCGTCCGAAGGCAGCGCGCGCACCGAGTCCCGAAGCTGGTTCAGGTCCACCACCACCGAGAGCGCATTCGCGTCCAGCGCCTCCTTCAACGACGCGTCCTGCAACAGCGGCGGGCCCTTCCGTTCTGCGGCCGGCAACAGCTTCAGCGTCTGCTCCAGGCGTCCCAGCGGCGAGGCGAAGACCACCCGTCCATCCTGCGCCTGCGCGAGGTGCACGCCCTCCCCTCGCGCGTAACGGGTCACGTAGATCGTCCGGCCTTCCTGCTCCACGCCCTCGATGCGCGCGCCGAACCGCGGCGCCACCTCCGGCATCTTCGCCAACAGGGCGCCGGCCTCGTCCGCCTTCTGCGGCTGCGCGTAGCCCACGAGCTGCGCGTAGCGGAAGGGGTTGGTCCTGCGCACATCGAACTCCGGCATGCCGCCGCTGAGCTGGATGTCCGGCGAAACCGAGAGCGAGGCCACGGCGCCCGGCTTCAGGTTCTGGAGCAGCGCCTCCTCCAGCTTCAGGCCCGACTGCTCGAAAGCGCGCTGCAGGTGGCGACCGAGGATCAACGGCAGCATCGTCGACAGGCCCTTCGCCTCGCCCCGATAGCGGAAGACGGCGAACGCATCGTCGGGGAGGAGCTTCGCCTGATCGTCCGCCTCGCGCGGCTCGAGCGCGGTGAGCGACTCTCGCGTGTCCGGCCAGGGGGCGTCGCCGTCGACGAAGAGCCCGCCCTCGTCCAGACGCGCCACCGCGGTGAGGCCGGGCCCGCCCTGCGCCGTCCACTTGCCGAGCGGCAGGTGCACCACGAGGTCGCGCTTCTCCGGCAGCCGCCCCAGCGACGCCTTGAACCGCGCGTCCTCGCCCAGCGACCTCTCGCGGGTGATCGCCGCCCACTCCGGCAGCTTCTCCGCCATCTGCCCGGTGGAGACGAACGCGAGCCCGTCCCTCAGCACGTAGCCGAGTTCGTGGGGCCCTCCCTCCGCGCGAGAGAACCAGACGTGCCGGTGATTTCCCTCCGCGGTGCGGCCGCTCCCCTCCTGCCGCGCGCCGAGCCTGTCCGTGGCGAGCCGCTTCATCGTGGCGCCGAAGGCGGCCTCGTCCTTCACGCCGACCACGAAGTAGCCCGCGCTCTCGTTCAGCACCGCGACCGCGAAGCCACGCTCGGGCGCGATGCCGGCGCTCTTCAGCGACTCGGCACTGCGCACGTCCACGCCCGCCTGCCGCGCGATCGCGTCTCCGAAGGCCTGCGCGTTGGGGAGCCCCTGGAGCTGCGCGGCGAACGAGGCCAGCTTCAGCGACTCCAGGAGCCGCAGCCGCTCGCCGAGCGCGCCGAGGTCCGGGACGATGACCGCCGCCTGGACCTGGGCGGGGACGTGGTGCGCGAGCTGCGCTGTGTCCTGCGAGGTCCTGCCGCCGCAGCGCGCGCAACCGGTGGTGGTGAGGACGGCCGCGAGGAGCACCGCCGCGGGCAGCAGGACGGGCCGTGACGAGGAGCGCATGTCGCCGAGCGTGGCGGAACGATCGCGGGCCGGCAACTAGAAGCCGAAGGGATACGTCTCCGGCGCCTCGCCGCCCGTCCACACCTCGGAGGGCTCCAGGGGACGCAGCGCGCTGGTGCGATCGAGGTGCACCACGCCGTCGAACTGCCTCACCAGATCCGCGTAGACGTAGTGGCTCTGACGCTCCGTCTGCGGCCGGTAGATGACGCCGATCATCCGCTCGAGGCGCTCCTCGCGCAGCCCGCCGAGGGCCTCGCCCGGATCGCGCAGCGGGAGGAAGAAGCGGTCGAGGCCGGATTGATGGAAGAGCCGCTCGTAGCTGCCCTGCATCGCGGGCCGGACGCGCCGGCGCTCGGCGTGCGCGTCCCAGTCCGAGGCGGCGGTGACCTCGCCGTCGTAGGTGGTGAAGCCGAGGAGGTACGCCTTGCGTCCCTGGGCCTCGCGCACGAGCTGCCCGAGGTTCAGCTCTCCCGCGCGGCCCATGCTCGTGGCCCGGGCGTCGCCGAGGTGCGAGTTGTGGGCCCAGACGACGATCCGCGCCTCTGCGTCGAACCGCTGGGTCAGGTGCGCGTCGAGCGCGCGCAGCGTCTCCTTCATGTGCCGGTCGCGCAGGTTCCACGACGAGACGCCGCCGCGGTACATCAGCCGGTAGTACTCCTCCGCGTTCTTCGCCAGCCGCGCGTTCTGCTCCGCGTAGAAGAACTCGTCCTCCGCCAGCGCCGCCTCCTCCGCGCCGTAGTCCGCGCGGGCCTCGAGGAGCTCCACCAACTGCTCCACGACCTCCTTCTCGCAGGAGAGTTCGGGCGCGCCGGCGGCGAGGTAGCCGTACTTCTGCGCGTCCCCGCCATCGGCCTTGTCGAAGCAGCCGTACCGCACCCGGGCCCGCGCCGCCGCCTCCGGATCGCGCTCGGCGAGGTAGCCGATCACCTCGGCCACGGACGAGTGCAGGCTGTAGAGGTCCAGCCCGTAGAAGCCCACCGCGGACCAGGGATCGTGGTGCGTGTCGTTGTACGCGTGCAGCCACTCGAGGAAGTCGACCACCGGCTCGTTGCGCCACATCCAGGTGGGGAAGCGGAGAAAGCCGCGCAGCGCCTCCTCGGCCGTCTGGTCGTTGGACAGGCCGCGCACATAGCGGTTGGCGCGGTAGGCGTCCGGCCAGTCCGCCTCCACCGCCACCGCCGTGAAGCCCTTCTCCGCGATGAGCCGGCGGGTGATCAGCTCGCGCTCCCGGTAGAACTCGTCGGTGCCGTGGGTCCCGTCGCCGATGAGCACGAAGCGGCTGTCTCCAATCTCCTCCAGCAGCCGATCGTGATCCCGGAGCGAGCCCTCCAGAGGCGAGGCCGCGCTCCGGATCCCATCCAGCACTGCTTCGTCGCCGCCCCGCGCCATGTCCACGGCCCCCTTTCGTGCCTGACATGACGTTCGTCATCGGACGGGCGGGCCACAACGGGACGACGCCTGGCGGGCCGGCCGCCCCGGGAGCTTCAGTCGCGCACGCGGCCGCCGCCGGTGCGCGCGCCGGTGCCGGAAGAGGCGCCCGCATCGTCGATCGGCTGCGTGAAGGACATGAACCGCTCGAGGTCCCGCACGGTGGCCTCGGTCGCGTCCGCCTCGGCGGTGAGCACGTCGAGCTGGTGCGTGAGCGAGTCCGGGTCCCGGATGGCGACCGACTGCTCGTGGGTGAGCCGCAGCAGGTCCTCGATGCTGGCGAGCTGGTGCGAGATGAGCTCCCGGCTCTCCTCCGCGTGGGCGTAGCGCTCGAGGCGCTTCTCGAGGATCTCCACCCGCCGGCGCTTCACCTCGCGCAGCCGCACGTCCTCCTCCGCGGCCGCGTCCACCCGCAGCATCGCGAGCTCCCGCTCCAGCTCGGTGCGCTTCGCGGTGGAGAGGAAGGCGCGGTAGGCGTTCAGCGTCCCCAGAAGACGCAGGAAGCTGACCAGCAGCGCGTCCACCTGTGCCTGTGAAGAGGCCACGAGCACGCCGCCGCCCGGCAGGTTCGCGTAGTTGCCGAGGAGCTGATCGCGCAGCGCCCGGAGCGCCGCGTAGTGCGCCCGCTGCGAGGGCGCGAGCGCCTCCAGCAGTGCCTGCGTCTCCCCGCGGACCTCGCCCACCCTGCCCGTCCGCGTGCGCGCCGCGTCATCGCCGGAGGCCGCCGCCGCCGCGCGCAGGGCCCGACGGAAGCGCGGCACGAAGGGGAGGGAGCCCAGGTAGACCGCCTGCGCACCCAGCGCCACGTAGGCCGGCGTGGGATCGCCCAGCAGCGCGGAGGCCACGCCCGCCGAGAGCATGCCGAAGAGGTTCGCCGGCGCGAGCAGCGCGGCGCGGAGCACGCTCGGGCGCGGCGCCTTCGCCCCGGAGCCGATGCGTGCGTCGTCCGTGTCGTCGTTGGTCGGCATCCGTCAGGGCCCCCGCGCTTCCGAGACGTACTTCAATGCCCCGAGGTCCCGCGCCTCGTCCGGCGGAGAGGAGCGCTCGAGCTTTCCCGTCTTCACGAACAGCGCACCGGCGCTGGCGAAGAGCTCGTCGTAGGTCACCGGGGCTTCGCCGGCGAGGCCGAAGAAGGCGAGGTTCTCCCGCAGCGTGGCCGGCGGCGCGATCTTCACCGCCTCCTGGGGATCCCCCAGATAGGGCGCGATCTCTCCGAGCAGCCGTGCGCCGGGAACGGGGTCACGCTGCACCGCCTGCGCCGCGTCGAGCAGTCCGCGGATGACCCGCCGCACCGCGTCCGGATAGCGCGCCGCGAACTCGCCCCGGACCACCAGCACGGTGGCCACCAGGTGGGGCGCGTCCGCGGTGGTGGCCAGCACCTTCCCGTCGCGATCGCGCGCGGCCAGCTCCACGTCGCCCGCGAGCCCCACCGCCGCGTCCGCCCGCCCTTCGCGCAAGGCCCGGCCCGCATCGAGGTTGCTGCCCAGCCACACCCACTGCACGTCCCTCGGCCCCAGGCCCGCGCGCGCGAGCGTCCAGAGCGCGAAGTACCAGGCGCTGCTGTCCTCGTAGGCGGCGATCCGCTTGCCGCGCAAAGAGGCGAGGTCCTCCACGCCCACCGCCGCCAGCGCCTCCTGTCCCCGGCTGCGTCCTGCCAGCAGCACCGCGCGCAGCTTGAGGTCTCGCAGCTCCGGGGACCACCGGGCGAGCCGGTCCACCGAGACCAGCGCCAGGTCCACGCCGCCGTGTTCGCCGCCCTGCTTCAGCGCCTCCCTCAGCTCGCCCTCCCGGCCGAAGATCACCGCCGCCGCGTCGAGCGCGTAGGCCGTCCGGAAGAGCCCGCCGCGGCCCTCCTCGGGGAGTGATTCGCCGGGGGAGGCCGCGCCACCCGCCGCGAGCAGCAGCGCCGACGACGAGCCGCGCGGGGTGAAGCCGATCAGCGTGGGCCGCAGGGGGACGGTGGCGATCTCGCCCAGGGGCGCCGCCACCCCGGCCGGGAAATCTCCCGCAGAGAGGCGGACGGGCCGCACCGCGTCCGGGAAGAAGCGCGCCTGCCACGTCTCGAGGCGGCCCGTGCGCGAGGCCCAGACGGCCGCACCGGCCACCGCGAGGAGCAGGAGGAACAGCCACAGCCCGGGGCCGCGCTTCACCGTCATGGCGCCCCGCCTCCGCCGCTACGACTTGACGTCGACCTTCTTGCCGATCGTCTTCTCCGGGCTTCCGCCCACGTCCGACACCGGCGCCGGGCTGTCGAGCCCCATCTCCATCTTGAACTGCTGCACCAGCGCGAGGCCCTGGATCTCCTCGGCGTCCTCCTCCAACTTCAGCCGCTGGTGGTCCACGGACTCGAGCGCCATCTGCATCCGCGCCTCGTTGATCGCGGTGCGCTCCTCGACCTTGCGCAGCATCTCGTCGTGCGTGGCGTCCACGCCGGCCACGGTGAACGACTCCATGGTGTCCGCCACCTTCGCCTGCCACTGGGCGCGCCGCGCGTCGCGGATGGCGTCCATCGCCTCCTGCGTCTTCTTCTCCTTCTCGCGCATGAAGGCCTTCCGCACCGCCAGCGCCTTCTCGTA
>CAZCWA010000222.1:0-8245 GCA_964502265.1 uncultured Myxococcaceae bacterium
TCGCTCGGGTAGACGCTCGCGCTCAGCGTTGCCGCCGGGGCCCAGGTGCCGCGACGTTGAACGCCCACGCCCGCGCGCAGCAAGGTCGCGTTCCCCACCAGCAGAAGCTGCGAGACGTCGAGCTGCCCGAAGAAGCGCTCGTCGAAGGTCATCCGCATGCCCACGCCGCCGCCCACGCCGCCCGCCGTCTGCGCATCCGAGAGGTAGAGGTTCACGCTGCCGCGCAGGTACGCGGAGAGGACGGTGGAGCGCGGAGAGTCGTCGCTGGCCGGCGCCACGTGGGCCGCAGGCGGAGCACCCCTGGTCCCTCCCTCCTGAGCCATCGCGGTGGAGGCGAGAAGGGCGGCGAGGGGCAGCACGAGGCGCGGGCTCATCGCGCCACCTCCGCCCAGTACGCGAGGCCCACCGCGGAGAGCCGGGTGACGTTGGCGAGGAACGCGGGATCGAGCGTGTCCACCGTGTCGGTGTCGCGGTGGTAGTTCGGGTTCCGGAAGTTGGCGGTGTCGGTGAGGAAGAGGGCGGTGCGGCCGGAGAGCCAGAACGGGCCGTGGTCGCTGCGCATCAGGTCGCCGGTCATGGGGAAGGCGCCATCGCGCGGTGCGACGGCGGCCACCGTGGGCAGGATGTCCAGCCTCGCGGAGAGCGCGCGGAGCTGCTGCGCTTCTGCGCCCGAGCGGTCGTTGCCGATGATGGCGATGAAGTCGCCCACGTCCGGGACCGGGAAGCCGATGGGGCCGCTCTGCGAGCCCGGCGCCGAGTCCGCGTAGCCGATGCAGTCGAACACGACGGTCATCACGATGCGCTCGCCGCCGATCGCGTGCTCCACGTAGCGCGTGCTGCCGACGAGCCCCAGCTCCTCGAGGTCGAACCCCACGAAGCGGATCGTCCTTCCGTGCGCGCGAGATGAGAGGACCCGCGCCAGCTCCAGCACCGCGGCCACGCCGGAGGTGTTGTCGTCCGCGCCGGCGAAGAACGCGTCGAAGTGCGCGGCCACCAGCACGATCTCCTCGGGGCGCTCGGTGCCGCGAAGGTCCGCGACGATGTTGGTGGTGGGGAAGCGCGCGTCCTCGAAGTGGTCCTCCTTCACCTCCAGGCCGAGCGCGCGGAAGCGTTCCGCCATGAAGTCGCGTGCGGCGTTGCGGGTGAGGTGGCAGACAGGGCGGCGCTCCTCATCGATGTGATCGAGGTCCAGGTGCGCGCGGCAGTCCAGCGGCTCCTCGGCGGTGTGCAGCGCCACGATCGCGCGGACGTCGTCCATGATCCGGTCCGCGTCCACCTCGGCCGCCAGAGGGCGCACGCGCTCCGTCCGCGCGTCATCCAGCAGCGTCCGCGTGCAGCCGATCGACAGCAGGCTCGCCGCGAGCATCAAGTGGAGGATGGGGCGGCTCATCGTGCGTACCCCAGGCTCACCAGCGTCAGCTCCGTGCGCAGCGTGGTGCCGGTGGGAAAGAGCGGTGCGCCCAGGGCGACCTCCATCGCCGACAGGGTGAAGCCGCGGTACGTGAAGCGCAGCGGCGCGAGATCGATCGCCAGGTACACCGGGCTGCGGCGCGCGGCGAAGGCCCGATCGAGATCGTCGGGCAGTCCATCCTGCCGCGGCGAGTCCTCCGTCAGGCCGGTGATCCCCAGCTCGGGTCCCACCGCCGGCCGCCAGACGAGGTTGCCGATCCTCCCCTCGAGCCGCGCGCGGATGAAGAGCTCGCCGGGCACGGTCACGCCGGTCCGTTGCCTCCCAGCGCGAAGGCCGCCGCCCACTTCCGCGATCGCGAAGCGTCCCGTGCGATCGCGGAGCAGGTACCCGTAGCTCAGCTCCGCCAGCGGGCCATCCCCGAGATCTTCGAACACGCCCATCTGCGAGAGCCGGCTCGCACCGAGCGTCACGCGATGCCGCGGCTCCTCACGCTCGACATCGACCGCCACCTGCGGCGCCTGCGCGAGTACGTGCGCGAGCGCCAGACCCCACATCGTTGGTGTCATGTGTTCGACCGCGTAGCAGACGACGCCGCGGCCTTGAAGGGGCTGGCGCGCCTTTGGGCGTCGTGCAATCTCGCCGGCATGCGCGCGAAAAACTTCGGTGCCGGCCCGGCCGGCCTTCCGCTCCCCGCCCTCGAGCAGGCGAAGGAGGAGCTTCTCGACTTCAAGGGCTCGGGTGCCTCGGTGATGGAGCTGTCACACCGCGGCAAGGAGTACGACGCGGTCCATCAGGAGGCGCTGGCGCTCTTCAAGGAGCTGCTCTCCGTGCCGGACTCGCACGACGTGCTGCTGCTCCAGGGCGGCGCGTCGCTGCAGTTCGCCATGGTGCCGATGAACTTCCTGCTCCCCGGCTCCTCCGCGGACCACGTGCTCACCGGCGTGTGGGCGGAGAAGGCGTACGAGGAGGCCGGCCGCGTGGGCCGCGTGAAGGTCGCAGCCTCCACGAAGGGCGAGGACAAGGGCTACATCCGCGTGCCGCGCGCAGACGAGCTGAAGGTGGACCCGGAGGCGCGCTACGTCCACATCACCTCCAACAACACCATCTACGGGACCCAGTACTTCGACTTCCCGGACGTGGGCGCACCGAAGCTCATCGCGGACATGAGCTCGGACTTCCTCTGGCGGCCGATCGACGTGTCGAAGTTCGGTCTCATCTACGCGGGCGCGCAGAAGAACCTCGGGCCGTCCGGTGTGGTGGTGGTCGTGGCCGAGAAGGAGCTGATGGCGTCGGCCCGGCGGGACATCCCGAAGATCCTCCGCTACCAGACGCACGCCGAGGCGGGCTCGCTCTACAACACGCCGCCGAGCTTCGGGATCTACCTCGTGCGCAACGTGCTGCAGTGGGTGAAGGCGCAGGGCGGGCTGCCGGGGATGGAGAAGCGCAACCGCACCAAGGCGGAGCTGCTCTACGGCGCCATCGACCGGATGAGCGGCTTCTACACCTGCCCGGTGGAGCGCGAGAGCCGCTCGGTGATGAACGTGGTCTTCCGGCTGCCCAACGCGTCGCTCGACGAGCAGTTCGTCAAGGAGGCGCAGAAGGAGAGGATGATCGGCCTCAAGGGCTACCGCTCCGTCGGCGGCATCCGCGCGTCCATCTACAACGCGGTCTCCGTCGAGGACGTGCAGGCGCTCGTCTCCTTCATGGAGCAGTTCGCGCAGAAGAACGGCTGAGTTCGGAGGATCATTCGAACAGCCCGAGCTGCGGCGCGGGCGGCTTCGGCTTCGGCGGACGGGTGAAGGTCGGCGGGCGCGCATCGAGGTCCGGAAAGCACACGTCGCGCAGACCGAGACGGCGCGCGGTGGTCTCGAAGAGGTTCGCCAAGACCTCGGCGTAGATCCCGGTGCCGCGGCCTCGCACGCCGAAGCGCGCGTCGTAGAGCTTCCCGCCCCGCGTCTCCCTCACGCGGTGGAGGATGCGCTCGGCGCGCAGGGGCAGCTTCTCGCGGATGCGCTCCTCGAAGACCGTCCGCACTTCTCCGGGCAGCCGCAGCATCACGTAGGACGCGCTCGAGGCACCGGCCTCCGCGGCTGCCTCGAGCACGCGCGGCATCTCCTCGTCCGAGAGGCCGGGGATGAGCGGCGCCACGTTCACGCCCACGCGGATGCCTGCCTCGGACAGGCGCCGGATGGTCTGGAGCCTGCGCGCCGGCGTGGCCACGTACGGTTCGATGGCGCGCGCGGTCTCGGAGAAGAAGAAGGGGACGCTGACGCGGACGCGCACCGAGGCCACCTCGTTCAGGCGCTGGAGCACGTCGAGGTCGCGCTCGATGAGCGGGCCCTTGGTGATGATCGCCACCGGGTTGCGGTATTCGGCGCAGACCTCGAGGCACTGGCGCGTCAACCGCAGCGACGCCTCCAGTGGCTGGTAGCAGTCGGTCACGCCGCTGAAGACGACGAGCTCGCCCTTCCACGACGGCTTGTCGAACGCCTGGCGCAAGAGCTCCGGTGCGCGCGGCTTGACCACGATGCGCGTCTCGAAGTCCGTGCCCGCGCCGAAGTCGAGGTACTGGTGGCCCGGCCGCGCGTAGCAGTAGGCGCAGGCGTGGATGCAGCCGCGGTAGGGGTTCACGCTCCAGTCGAAGCCGATGTCCGGGCTGTCGTTGTGCGAGAGGATGCTCTTCGACGCGTCCTCGTAGATGCGCAGCTCCGCGCGCGGGATCTCGTCGAGGTACTGCGTCTCGGTGCTCGACCAGGGGTTCGGCGGATTGGACACCGGGCGCGTCTTCACCTCGCGGAAGATGCGGCTGAACCCTTGTTCAGTCAACCATCGGGGTCCACCGCGGCGCCTCTCCAAAGGAGGGACGACCCTGCAGCGCTTCGTTTGGCCCGAACGCGTCCTTGTAGCGGAGCGACGGGCAGCCGAGCACGCGGTAGCCGAGATAGACGTGGGGGATCCCTGCCTCCCGCGCGAGCTCGAGGCCGTTCATCACGTTGGCCACGCCGAGCGAGAGGCGCGCGTATCCGGGATCGAAGAAGCAGTAGATCGCGCTCATCGCGCGCGGCGTCACGTCCCACAGCCCCACGCTGACGAGCCGGTCGCCGTCGAGCAGCGCGAGCTCGCGGATGGCGGGGTGGGGGAAGGCGAACTGGAGGGTGTACTGCTCCGCGTCCAGCTCCGACGGCTCCCAGCCGCGCACGTCCTCCCGTGCAGCATGCCAGTCGCGGTAGAGCGCGAGCCGGGCTGCGTCCACCACCGGCGGCCCGAAGGTGAGTCGGAACCGCCGGCTCCTGCGCAAGGCCCGCCGCTGTGACTCGGTGGGCGTGAAGGTCTGGACCGGGACGCGCAGCGAGACGCACTCGCTGCACGCCGCACAGACCGGCCGGAAGTAGAGCGGGCCGAACCTCCGCCAGCCGCGCTCGAGCAGGAGGTCCAGGTCCTCCACCGTGACCTCCGTCATGTAGCGCTGCTCGTGCTGCGCGGTGCGATCCGGCAGGTACGAGCAGCGCTGGGGAGAGTCGATCCGGTGGAGGTGGACCTTCGGCATCGGGCCTTCGAGTCTACGTCACCGGCGCTTGCGGCCGCGGCGCAGCGACACGGCCCCGAGCCCCAGGCCCAGCACCGGCAACAGGCCGGCCAGACCACCACCGGCAGGGACCGCAGAGCAGCCCATCTCGCCCCGGATGCGCGGCGGCTTCGGGGTGTCCGGCATCCCCGGCATGTCCGGCGTCGGCGTGAGGTCGTCGCCATCCACCGGCGGCGTCACCGGCGTCACCGGGATGACCGGATCGGTCGGCTCGGGGTTGGTCGGATCGGTCGGCTCCGGGTGGGTGGGATCCGTCGGCTCCGGGTCGGTGGGATCGGTCGGCTCCGGGTCGGTGGGGTCGGTCGGCTCCGGGTCGGTGGGATCGGTCGGCTCCGGATCGGTCGGATCGGTGGGCTCGGGATCGGTCGGATCGGTCGGTTCGGGATCGACCGGCGTCTGGCCGCCGAGGCGCTGCGCGAGCCGGTCCGCGAGCTGGTTCCGCGCAGAGCGCAGGGCCGCCACGGGCTGGATGGTCGAGTACGCATTGGGGAAGAGGCCGTTCACGACGCCGCGGGCCCACTCACCCTCGCCGAGCTGCGCGAGCCGGTGCAGGTACTCGTAGTCCTCCATGCCCTCGCGGATCATCTTGAGGCGGTAGCTGGCCACGGGGATGTGCGTGGTACCGCCGATCTGCGCGGGCGTGCCCGGGTAGAGGAGGGTGCCGTCGCCGTTGCCGCCGAACGCGTAGACCGTGCTCCACGCCTGGCGCAGCATGTAGGTCGCGCTCCAGTAGAGCTCGCCGCGGATGTCGTACTTGAACGTCAGCCAGTTCATCGCGCGGTTCTGCACGCCGGACGCGTCCACCATGTAGCTGGGCCAGCCGGAGAAGTAGCTGCCGCCGTTGGTGCCGCAGCCGTGGCTCATACAGCTCTGGTACCACCAGAGCTCCTTCGTCGGACCGCTGCGGAGGAACGCGTCGTACTTCGCGCGCTGGTTGCCGCCGTAGGTGCCGCTGCCCTTGTCGTGCATGTGGTTGACCACCGGGACGAGCAGATCGATGTGCGAGAGCACGCCGTTCGAGGTCGCGTCCTGGAGGCTGGTGGTGACGAGCGTGCGCATCTCCGGATCCGCCGCGTGCACCGTGGTCGCGCGATCCCGGATGTCCGACCACGCGCAGGTCATGGGCGGCTCGTCACAGGTGTAGTGGTAGGTCTTGTCGAACCAGCCCTTCCGGCGGAAGTGCTCCGCCCACGCGGAGTAGCGGGCCTGCTGCTCGGTCCAGATGTAGCGGACGCTGGTGGCCTTCGCGCCCTCGAGCTGCATGCCCGTGGCGGTGCCCTCGATCAGCGGCGAGTAGTGGTTGTCGAAGCTGTTGGTCCAGTCGTAGCTGGAGCCGGAGGCGCGCGGACCGGTGTAGACGAACTCGGCCGTGATGCGGTGGTCGAGCATGAACCGCGTGTAGAGCGAGTTCATGTTGATGATGCCGGAGTCGCCGCCGCAGCCGTTGTAGGAGCCGTGGTGCGCCACGCAGGTCGCGTCCCAGCCGATGCCGAAGGTCGACGGCAGCGACGACGTGGAGGGGATCTCGAACGGCAGCACGTCCAGGCTGATGGGGACGGGGGTGACGTTGCCGCCCACGCTCACCGCGACCTGGCCCGTGTACCGGCCGGCGGCGGTGCCCTTCGGCACGTGGAGGTCCACGAAGATGACGCGGTTCTCACCCGCGGGGACGTTGAACGGGAAGGCGTTGCGCTTCTGGTTTGCGATCGGATCCACGTCGGGGATCAGCGGGTCCGGCCACTGACCGGTCGCGCCGTCCACGCTCGAGGGCGTGGCGATGTTGAGGTAGCCCAGCCGGTACAGCCGCAGGCTCGACGCCGGGATGCTGCCGCCCGGACCGGTCAGCGCGCCCGCGGTGGCGGAGACGTTGCTCGCGCCGGAGCCGCCGCCCTGCACGACGATCTGGAACGGCTCGAACTCGTTGGCCGCGGCCTTGAGCTGCGCGCCCGGCTCGAGCACCAGGCTCTGCGTGGGGCGGATCTTCAAGGTCGCGTCCGCGACGCCGATGGACTGCGCGTGGGCGACCGTCGCGAGCAGCAGCGACGCCGAGGCCAGCGCGGTGAGTGTTGAACGGAAGGGGATGCTGCGATTCGGGGCACTGTTCTTCATGGCCCCGATCTGTCGCCTTTTCGGACAGTTGTTTTGAAGCCTTTTCGACAGAGCAGGCGGCCGTGGCGACGACGGCAGTTCGGAAGGCGACCGGCCGCAGCCGGCGGAGTTGACTCCTCTAGAGCTCTTCGACCTTTGACCCGCCGGTCTGCTCGACCGCGCCGATTGTGGTGTCGCCGAGCACGGTGAGGATGCTCCCGCCGGAGAGCGCGCCGTCGACGCGGCCGTCCACCTTCACCTTCGCCACGCTTCCGCCGGAGAGGTTCACCTTCAATCCGCCCACCGCGAGCGCCTCGGCCCGGAAGACGGTGCCGCCGCTCCCGTTCAGCTCCATCTCGGGCGCAACACCGGCGACAGAGAGGGTGCTGCCGCCGCTGGAGGAGATCTTCAGGGAACGTCCTGCCACCACGTCCGTGAGCTCCACCACCGAGCCTCCGCTGGCGTCCACGGTCAGATCGTCGCCGCGCAGCTCGGCCGCACGAAGCAGCGATCCACCGCTCATATTCGCCGCGATCAGGCCTTCGCTTGTGGCCCTCGCCCGGATCCCGTGAGAGGTCTGCAGGCTGGTACCGGGGGGGACCTCCACCACCAGCGTGTCGCCGCGGACCTCTGTGACGATGAGCGGGAGCAGGTTGTCGTCCCCTTCGATCACGAGCGGCGCTGCCGGGCCTGTCTCCACGATGAGCCGCAGCCCGTCGGAGACCTCCACCTTCGAGAAGGCGCCGATGGTGCGTGACTCCTCGACGATCCGGCCGCTGCCCACGACGAGGTTCGCGCCGCAGCCCGAGGCCGCCCACGACGCGACGAGGAGGAGGGAAGTGACGATCGAACGCGGGTTCATGTGCATGGAAGAAGGGCTCCTGGGCGCGGGTGCCGCACGCAATGCGAGTCGTGCCACAGACGCGATGTGGCGGCAGGCATTCATTTGTCCGGTCTGCATGGATCAGGTTGCCACCCATGTCGGAGCGTCAGCCGGAGATCGAAGCGGCCCTTCCGATGGCGCACGGTTAGATTGAGTGCATGTCGTCGCGCGGGTCGCAGCGGTCTTCGGTCGTGGTGGCGGAGCTGGGACCCACCAACACGGGCAAGACCCACCGGGCGATCGAGCGGATGCTCGAGCACGACTCGGGGATGATGGG
>CAZCWA010000223.1:0-8236 GCA_964502265.1 uncultured Myxococcaceae bacterium
CAGCGGGCCCGGCAGCATCACCGCCCTCTACACGCTTCTGGCCGAAGGCGATGATCTCGCCGATCCGGTGGTGGATGCAGGCCGCGCCGCGCTCGACGGGCACCTCGTGCTCTCGCGCAAGCTCGCGGGCTCAGGTCACTTCCCCGCCATCGATCTCCTCGGCAGCGTGAGCCGCGTCTTCACCGACATCGTCTCGCCCGATCACCGCGCCCTCGCCGGCACCGCGCGCGAGGCCCTCTCCGCGTGGCGCGAGGCGCAGGACCTCGTCGACGTGGGCGCGTACGTCCCCGGTCAGAACCCGCGCGTGGATCGCGCGATGCGGGTGATCGAGGGCCTCAACGGCTTCTTGCGCCAGGGCATCGACGACCGGATCGCGTTCGACGCCTCACTCACCCAGCTCGCCCAGGTCCTTTCGAAGGGAGCCCCCCGTGCTTGAGCTCGCCCTCACCCTCCTGCTCGCCGCCACGCCGCCGCCCGAACCCGCAACCAGCGTGCTGGGGTCCGCCCCGCCGGTGGACGCAGACACCGTGTGCAAGGAGATCTCGCGCAGCACCCGCGAGCTGAACCAGGCGCGCCGCAAGCTCGCCGCCGAGCAGAAGGCGCTCGCCTCCGAGCGCGATCGGCTCACCGCCCTCGCGAAGGAGCTCGAGACCGCGCGCGCCGCGATGAAGGAGGAGACCGCGAAGCTCGAGGCGCTGGTGAAGAAGGCCGAGGCCGCGAAGAAGCCCGCCGCCGAAGCGCAGCCGCCCGCGCCGCCCACCGCCCCTCCGCGTCCAGCCCGGCCCGGCGCGCGCGCCGCCGAGGAGCAGGCCGAGACCGAGCGACTCGCCAAGACGCTTCAGGCGATGAACCCGGAGTCCGCCGCGCAGCTCATCCGCAAGATGGAGCGCGAGACCGCCTCCGCCGCGCTGCGCAGGATGCGCCCGGCGAGCAGCGCCGCGATCATCGAGAAGCTCGAGCCGTCACTGGCCGCCGAGCTGCTGAAGGCCGCGCCGCCCGCGCCGCCCGCGTCGCCTGCCCGGGGGAGGCGCGGATGAAGGGCGAGCTCATGATCATGGGTGGCGCCGCCCCGGGCGCCGAGTCCCCGCTTGCCGAAGGACGCGTCGTCCCCGGCCGCGCAAAGAAGCTGGGTGCCCTCGTTCCGGGCGCCCAGGCGAAGGGCAAGGACGGCGGCACCGGCAAGGGCAAGGGCGCGCGCTCGCCGTTCGAGGAGCAGCTCGGGCTCATTGCGGATCCCTCGGTGGTGAACGCGCAGAACCCGATGGCGATGCAGGCGCGCGCGCAGGTGCTGGCGAAGGCCACCGCGGCGTCGGCGGCGATGCGCGGCAACAGCGTGGGCGCGGCGAGCGCCGCCATGGCCCAGGCGGTCCGGCTCGCGGACGCGGTCAACGGTGGCGGCACGAACGGCACGCACGGCGCGCTGGCGGGCAAGAATCCTTCGAGCGATCGCGCGGCGGTGGAGAGCCTTCCGCCGAGGCCGAGCACCGGCACCGCACCCGTTCCCTCTTCCCGGACCGGACGTCCCTCCGAGCGCCGCGAAGTGCGCGAGGAGGAGTCGGCGCGCGACGATCATGATCGTGCAACGGGACGCGAAGCGGTGATCCGTGAGGCGGAGACGCCCACCGAGCGCCGGCCGCCCACCGTCACCCAGCCTTCGATCCCGGAGGCGCGGATGGGCCCTGTCGAGGGCACGCGCGAGCTGCCCCAGGTCCATGCACCGCTCCCGGTCTTGCCGCCGGAGCTGACCGAAGGACCGGTGTGGGCGGTGCTGATGCCGCGCTCGGCGCACCTCTCGATCGAAGCGGACGGCGCGCGGCTCTCGCTGCGGCTTCGGCTGAACGACGCGACGGCGGATCTCTCGGTGAGCGGCGTGCAGGCCAGCGCGGTGGTGGCGCACGAGAACGAGCTGCGGGTGGCGCTGGCGGCGGAGGGCCTGTCGCTCGGGCAGCTCGCCACCGGTGATCGCGAGCGCGATCCCTCTCGCGAACGTGAGGAAGCGCCGGCGCCGGTGGTCCCTTCCGGCGCCGCCCAGAAGAAGCGGCTCCACGCAGCCGCCTCACAGGCCGAGCGTGAGGTCGGTCCCGAAGGCGGACCGCGCCTGCACGCGACGGGCAACGGCCGCCTCCACGTCGAGGCCTGAATCGTGCAACCCATCCTTCGGAGAACGCACCCGACATGAACGTGACGTCACCTTCCCCCACCCCGCCGCCGACCTTCGGCAGCTCGGCGCAGCCCTCGTCGTCGAACACCGCGCTCGGCAAGGACGAGTTCGTCAAGCTGCTGATGGCGCAGATGTCCCGGCAGGATCCGCTCTCGCCGATGGACAGCCACGCCTTCGTCGCGCAGCTCGCGCAGTTCGCGAACGTGGAGCTGTTGCAGACGACCAACTCGCGGCTCGAGGCGATGGTGGTCGCGCAGACCGCGGCGCACCAGACGAACCTCGCCACGCTGGTGGGCAAGGAGGTCGCGTGGCGCAGCGACAAGCTGCACCTCACCGGCGACGGGGCCGAGCTCCGCGGCCAGCTCTCCGGCTCCGCCACGCAGGTGACGGCGGTGGTGGTGGACTCGAACGGGCGCGAGGTCCGGCGCATGGAGCTGGGCGCGCACGGCGCAGGTCCCCTCCACGCCGCCTGGGACGGCCGCGACGACAAGGGCATGCGCCTGCCGGACGGCGACTACACGCTGCGGCTCACCGCCAACAAGGCCGACGGCACCAACGTCCCCATCGACTCCGTCACCCGCGCGCGCGTCTCCGCCGTGTCCTTCGAGAAGGGCTACGCCGAGCTGCTCGCCAACGGCGCCCGCGTGATGCTCGGCGACGTGATCGAGATCCGCGAAGTCCCCGCCACGACCCCCTGATCCTCCCCCCTCCTCCCCACAGGTCCCACGAACATGAGCCTCCTCACCTCCCTCTACACCGGCACCAGCGGCCTTCAGGCGAACAGCCTCGACCTCTCGGTGATCGGTGACAACATCGCCAACGCCAACACCATCGGCTTCAAGTCCGGCCGCGCCGCCTTCGAGGACGCGCTCAAGCAGTCGCTCATCGGCGGCTCCGGCCAGGTGGGCATGGGGACGAAGCTGCAGACGATCCAGCGGATCCTCACCCAGGGCGCGCTCACCGGCACCGGCCTCGCCACGGATCTGGCGCTCAACGGCCAAGGCATGTTCGTCGTCCGCGGCTCCAACGGCGGCGTCGACGGCACCTACTACACGCGCGCCGGCCAGTTCACGCTCGACGACAGCGGCTACCTGGTGAACCTCGACGGCCTGCGGGTGCAGGGCTTCAGCGCCACGCCCACCGGCAACATCAGCGGCACGCTCGGCGACATGCGCATCGGTGACTCGGCCGCGCTCGCGCAGGCCACCAACAACGTCACCTTCCGCGGCAACCTCCAGGCGGACGCGGAGCTGATGCCCGCGTGGGATCCGACGGACCCCACCGGCACCTCCAACTTCTCCAGCACCGCGACCGTCTACGACTCGCTCGGCCACGCGCACACGGTGGACGTCTACTTCCGCCGCACCGGCACCGGTCAGTGGGAGTGGTTCGCGCTCACCGACGGCGCCGGCGTCAACGGTGGAACCGCCGGCACGGCCGAGGAGATCGGCTCCGGCTCGATGGAGTTCGACGCATCGGGCCGGATGATCTCGCAGACGGCGGCCGCCTCCTTCGATCCGCTCGGCGCCGAGCCCCAGACCCTCAGCTTCAACTTCGGCGATCCCACCGGCGACGGCGGCACGGGCCTCGGCGGCCTCACCCAGTTCGCAGGCACCTCCGCGCTGACCTTCTCGTCCCAGGACGGCTACGCCTCCGGCACGCTGGCGAGCATCCGCTTCGAGCCGAACGGCTCGGTGATCGGCGTCTTCACCAACGGCCAGTCGCGCGCGCTGGGTCAGGTGGCGGTGGCGGACTTCGCGGCGCCGGACAAGCTCGAGCGCGTGGGCGGCAACCTCTTCGCGCGCACCCCGGGCGCGGGCGATCCGAACATCGGCGCGGCCGGCTCGGGCGGACGGGCGGAGATCGTCGCCGGCGCGCTGGAGCAGTCGAACGTCGACCTGGCCGGCGAGTTCGTGCGGATGATCACCGCGCAGCGCAGCTTCCAGGCCAACTCCAAGACCATCAACACGGCCGACCAGTTGCTCGCCGAGCTGATGCAGCTCAAGCGGTAGCGCGGGCGCAGACGACTGAAGAGACGACGCTTTCGTGCCGAAGAGAGGGTGAGGCTCTCCATGATTCCGCTCACCCGACTCGACGGCGCGAAGATCGTCATCAACTGCGATCACATCCTCTACGGCGAGGAGACGCCGGACACGCTGCTCACGCTCACCAACGGCTCCCGCGTGAACGTGCGCGAGCCGATGGCGGTGGTCGTGGAGCGCGTGCTCGCGTGGCGCAACCGCATCCGCCCGGCCGTCGAGATCCGCGAACGCGAAGGCGAGCGCGACGAGACGGCAGGGGCCGGGGACTAGTTCATGGACAAGGCAACGATCATCGGCCTCGTGGTCGCCGTGGCGGCGATTCTCGGAGGCCAGGTACTGGAGGGCGGTCACCCCAGCTCGCTCGTGCAGCTCGCGGCGGCGGTGATCGTCTTCGGCGGCACCCTGGGCGCCACGATGGTGGCGTTCCCCGGCGAGGACCTCTCGCGCTCGCTCAAGATGGGCAAGCAGGCGCTGACCAGCAAGCCGTCGGACCTCAAGGAACTGGTGGCGCAGCTCCTCGACTTCGCGGCGGTCGCCCGGCGTGACGGCGTGCTCGCGCTCGAGGGCCGGCTGGCGGAGATCAAGGACCCGTTCATGAAGCGGGCGCTGGGCTTCGTGGTGGACGGCGTGGACTCGCAGGTGGCGCGCTCGGCGCTGGAGACCGAGGTCGACGTGGAGGCGGAGGAGAACACCGTCGCCGCCAAGGTCTTCGAGGCCGCCGGCGGCTATGCGCCCACCATCGGCATCATCGGCGCGGTGCTCGGCCTCATCCACGTGATGGGCAACCTGGACGATCCCTCCAAGCTCGGCCCCGGCATCGCGGTGGCCTTCGTCGCCACGGTGTACGGCGTGGGCATCTCCAACGTGGTGCTGATCCCCATGGGCACCAAGATCAAGCGGAAGGTCAGCCTCGAGCGGGACCGCAAGACGCTGATCCTCGAGGGCGTGCTGGCGATCCAGGACGGCCTCAACCCGCGCATCCTCGAGGAGAAGCTCAAGGCCTTCATGTCCGACCACGCGCGCCCGGCCGCCGCGGAGAAGAAGTAGCCATGTCGGGCGGTGGCAGACGGCGCAAGAAGCACGAGGAGCACGAGAACCACGAGCGCTGGCTCGTCTCCTACGCGGACCTCCTCACCCTGCTCTTCGCCTTCTTCGTGGTGATGTACGCGGTGAGCCGGGTGGACACGCAGCGCGTGATCCAGGCCGCGGACAGCCTGCGCTGGGCGCTCAACTTCGAGGGCACCGGCGGCGTGACCCAGCTCGCGCTCTTCAACGGGCCGCCCTCCGAAGGCGGCTGCGCCATGCAGCTCAACAGCGGCGCCAACGGCATGCAGGAGAAGCAGCGCATGGAGAACGTGCGCCGCGAGCTGCAGCGCAAGCTCTCCAACCTCATCACCGCGCAGTCCGGGGTGCTGATGTTCGTCAGCGAGGAGGGGACCTTGACCGTGCGCCTCTCCGCGCAGCGCTTCTTCGATCCCGGCCAGGCGGCACTCAGACCGGACGCGCTCCCGCTGATCGACGCGGTGGCCGCGGAGCTTCACCTGCTCGGATACTCGGTGCGCGTGGAGGCACACACCGACGAGATCCATCCGCGCGGCACCCGCTTCCGCGACAACTGGGAGCTGTCCGCGAGCCGCGCCGCCACGGTGACCTCCTTCCTCGAGCAGGCGCACGAGTTCCCGCCCTGGCGTCTCACCGCCGCGGGAATGGGTGCGGCGAGACCCATTGCGTCCAACGACACCCCGGAGGGCCGCGAGCTCAACCGGCGCGTGGACCTCGTGGTCGAGTTCCCGCCCGCGACCGGAGCGCCGCTCATCCAGCCGGCGGCGGTGCGCTGACGGGCAGCCCCGTTCGCGCCAACGCTTTGACGACCCCGCGCCGCGCGCCGCAAAGGTGACGCGCGACCCACCTCCCCGCACCCGCCCAGCGAGGATGGGGAGCTCCCGCCCCCTCTGGGGAGCGCCCGGAGAAGCACCCGGCCCCGCCGGGCATGCCCCTTGCTCATTGGCTCCGCGCGATGAGCACTGCCGCTGCCCCGACCTCTGCCCCTTCTGCTCCGCCGGCTGGCCGGTCGAGCAAGATCGTCCCCGCCTTCCTCGTGCTGAACAGCCTGCTGCTGGTCGGCGTGCTGGCGGTCCTGATCCTCGAGCCTTCCGTCCTCTCGAAGGGCAAGGAGGCGGACGCGACCGAGGCGGCCGCCCAGGCGGCTGCGGCTGCTGCGCCCGCCGCGGTGCCCGTCGACGTGACGGGGCCCATCGTCCGCCTGCCGGACTTCGTGGTGCGGCTTCGCAACCCGGAGACGGACCGCTTCGCCCGGATGTCCTTCGAGGTCGAGCTGCGCGACGAGCAGTCCAAGTCCCGCCTTGCCGACCGGATGCCGCGGATCCGCGACGCGTTCATCGCCTACCTCTCGGACCGCACGCTGGAGGAGCTGCGCGGCAGCGAGGGCCTCGCGCGGACGAAGAGCGGCCTCACCCTCCAGCTCCACGAGCAGCTCTCCCCGAGCGACGTGCGCGGCCTCTACATCACCGACTTCGTCGTCCAGTAAGCCATGTCCTCCACGCTCAACGCGGACGAGATCAACGCGCTGATGAGCGCGATCCAGGACGGGCGCATCGGCACCTCGCCCGAGCCCGTCCGCCACCGCCAGACGGTGGCCGCGTACGACCTCACCTCGCAGGACCGCGTCATCCGCGGGCAGATGCCCACGCTGGACGCCATCCACGAGCAGGTCGCCTCCGCCTTCGCCAACGGCGTCTCCGGCCGCACCCGCCTCCCGCTCCGGGGCACCGCGTCCGCCGCCACCCTGCTCAAGTTCTCCGACTTCTCCACCATGCTCGCGCCGCCGGCGACGGTGGTGATGCTCGCTTTGGGCAAGGGCATGGGCCAGGCGCTGCTGGTGCTGGAGCCGGGTCTGGCGGACACGCTGCTGGCCGCCGCGCTCGGCGATCGCAAGGGCGCGCAGCCGGATCCGGTGCGGCAGGATCCGCGGCGCGAGCTCACCTCGGTCGAGCGCCACGTGCTCAAGCGCCTGCTCACCGTCTTCACCGACGCGCTCGGCAACGCGTGGGCGCCGGTGCTCCCCTTCGAGCCCGAGGTCATCCGCTTCGAGAGCGATCCACGGCTGGCGGCCATCGCGCCCAACAACGAGACCGCGGTGCTCTGCAGCTTCGAGCTCACCGGCGCGTTCGAGGGCCGGATGCAGCTCGGGCTGCCCTGGTCCGCGGTGGAGCCGGCGCGCAAGCTCCTCTCCTCGCCGCCGCGCGTCGATCCCTCCGGCGATCAGCGCTTCGTCTCCGCGCTCGGCGACGAGCTCTGCCAGGTCGAGGTGGAGCTGCGCGCGCTGCTCGGCGAGACGGTCCTCGACATCGGCGGCGTGCTCGACCTCGAGGTGGGCCACGTGCTCACGCTCGACGTGACCGAGGACGACGACCTCCCGGTGCTCGTCCAGGACCGGCCCAAGCTCTTCGGACAGCCACGCGTGGAGGGCGGAAACATGGCCCTCGTCGTGCGCTCCGGTCCCCACGCCCCCCACTCCGCCTGACGGTGCCCCCTCATGTCCACGACCTCCAACACCGAAGCCTCCTCCGCTGAAACCGACCCGCGCAGGCTCGACCTGCTGCTCGACCTGCCGCTGCAGATCAGCGTCGAGCTGGGCCGCACGCGCATGACCATCCAGGAGTTGCTCGGGCTCTCGCCGGGCTCGGTGATCGAGCTGGACAAGCTCGCCGGCGAGCCGCTCGACGTGGTCATCAACGGGCGCCTGGTGGCGCGCGGCGAGGCCGTGGTCGTCAACGAGAAGTTCGGCGTCCGCATCACCGACATCGTCAGCCGCGCCGAGCGCATCGCCCGCCTCCGCTGACCCCACGCCGCCCCTCCGAGAGCCCCATGCGCCCGCTCATCCTCGCCCTCACGCTGCTCGCCGCCCCCGCCTTCGCCGCCGACGAAGCCGCTCCCGTCGCGGAACCCGCCGCCGTCCCTGCCCCTGCCCCCGCCCCCGCCCCCGCCCCCGCGCGCGGCTCCGGCGAGGCGC
>CAZCWA010000224.1:0-8194 GCA_964502265.1 uncultured Myxococcaceae bacterium
TGGGCTACGTGCGCGTGCACGGCCGCAACTACAAGGACTGGTTCCGCAAGGACGCAGGCCGGGACGCGCGCTACGACTACCTCTACACGCCGGAGCAGCTCGAGCCGTGGGCCCACCGCGCGCAGCAGCTCGCCGACGACCCGCGCACCGAAGAGGTCTACGTCGTCACCAACAACCACTTCCGCGGACAGGCGGTGACCAACGGGCTGCAGCTCGAGGCGATGCTGAAGGAGCAGTCCGTTCCCGCGCCGCCGTCACTGGTAGAGGCGTTCCCCGAGGCGCTGCTGCCGTTCGTCAAAGGGACACCGCCGCGAGACGACGCCTCAGCGGGAGCGCCGGCCTGAGCGGCCGCGCGGATCACCCTGCGGGCCCGCCTTCTTCGGCCGGTCCTTGTCACCGACGAAGAGCACGTGCCGTCCCTTCCCGGTGGCCTTCACCTGCACCTCGAAGCCGGACTCCTCCATCCGCTTCACGTAGCCCGCGTCCGGTCCCGCCGACCACACGACCAGCCGCCCCTTCGGCTTGAGCGCGCGGCGCATGTACGAGAGCCCCACGAGGTCGTAGAGGTCCGCGTTCTTCGCCTGGGAGACCGCGAAGGGCCCGTTGTCCACGTCGAGCATGATCGCGTCGAAGCGCTCGGGCTTCGCCTTCACCACCTTGTTGACGTCGCCCACCTCGAGCACCACGCGCGGATCCTCGAGCGGCCGTCCCGCCAATGGCGCGAGCACGCCGCGGTTCCACTCCACGATCGCAGGGGACAGCTCCGCGACCACCACCTCCGCATGCGGCGGGAGCACGTCCAGCGCGGCGCGCAAGGTGAAGCCGAACCCGAGCCCGCCCACCAGCACCGTCGGGCGCACGGACGCGAGCCGTTCGCAGGCGGTCTGCGCGAGCGCCTCCTCGGATCCGTGCTGCCGGCTGCCCATCAGCGCGCGTCCGTCGACGAGCACCATGAACTCGTCCTCGCGCTGGCGCAGCGTCAGCGTGGCCTGCCCCATCTTCGCTTCGCCGATCGTCACCCACGGCTTCATGCGCGCACCTCTACATGACGAAGGCCGCCTGGTCCCCGGCCATTCACGCCGAATTTCGGGCACCTGCCCTGCGTGCTAGTTTGGCCGCCGCCCGCATGCCCACCGACAACGATTCGTCCTCACGCTCGACCGGGTCCGTCGCGCCCGGTCCCGAGCTGCGCCTGCTCGACCGCCGTGCCTTCGTCGGCTTCCCGCCGCTGCCCATCGCACCGGGCGTCAGCGTGATCGACTTCGCGCTGCAGATCCCCGACGTCACCTTCCCGTTCAGCTTCACCGGCGGCGCCTCGCGCTTCCAGCGTCGCAAGCTCCAGTTCGGGTACCTCGAGCTCGAGGTCAGCGCGGACGTGGTCGCGCGCCGCGTCCAGGCGCTGCAGGGCCGGCTCACCGAACTCGATGGACTGAAGCTCCACTTCCGGCCCGGCTACCTCGAGGCGCAGGCGCAGCTCACCGTGGGCGAGCGGGCGCCGGTCACCTTCAAGCTGGCCTTCGACGGGGATGGCGATCGGCTCGCGATCTCCGTCTACGACGTGCGGCTCTACGGCTTCACCACCACGCCGGCCGCGCGGGTTCCGGTGCTGGTGGCGGAGGCCGCGAGGGCGCTGGAGCTGTTGCCGGACGTCGAGCTGCGCGGCGCGAGCGGACTGTCGGCGCGCGTGCTGCCCGAATTGGTGGAGCTGGCGGCCGTTGGGCGCGGCTACCGGATGCCGTCGCTCGATCAGGCGAGGCTCGCGGGCGCGGAGGTGACGGGGAAGGGGCTGCGGCTGCGCTTCGCCGCCGGTGGACTGCCGCCGCCGGTCGCGCCGGACGAGGAGCTGTTGCTCTCGCTCGAGGGCGCGCGCGCCTTCGCGGAGGCCGAGTCACTGCTCGCGGAGGGGCGTCTGGCGGAGGCGCGCGAGGCGTATCTGCGGCACGGGGATCTGATCGACGCGCACCCCTTCGCGGTGGAGCGCCTGCTCACCTTGCTGGTGGCGGATCCTTCGGCGCACGAGCTCGCGCTCGACGTGGCGCAGAACCTCGGACAGCGGCGGGCGCGTTCGGCGACGGCGTTGTGGGCCGAGGCGATCGTCCGCGAGCGCCGGGGTGAATCCGCGCGTGCGGCCGAGCGGTGGCTGGCGCTCTGTGCGCTCGCGCGCCGCGGTCAGGAGGAGGCGTCCGCGTTCTTCGCCGCCGAGTCCGCGGCCAGGGCCGCCCGCGACCAGGCGCCCCAGATGGCGGTGCGCGCGCTGCACGAGGTGCTGGGCATCCGGCCGGATCACCTCCCCTCGCTGAAGGCGCTGGCGCGCGCGGCGGACGCGGCGCAGGACCGGGCGGGCGCCATCCGTGCGTTCCGTCGCATCGCAGCGCTCGCGCGGGATCCGATGGACGCGGCCGAGGCGCACGTGCAGCTCGCCCGGCTGTGCGCGCTGACCGAGGACGACGTGGCCGGCGCACGGCTTCACTGCGAGGCCGCGCTCAAGCTCTCGCCCAATCATCCGGACGCGCTCTACCAGTTGGGCGAGCTGTGCCACCGCTCCGGCGATCACCTCCGCGCGATCAAGGCGCTGGACCGTCTGCGCGAGGTGGCGATGGCCCGTCACGAGATCGACCGGATCGGCCGCGCGGCGATGCTGGCCGGGCGGGTCTGGGAGGAGGGCCTGCAGCAGCCGGAGAACGCGCTGTTGCGCTACCGCGAGGCGGCGTCGCTGCTGCCTGGCGAGGCGGAGCCGCTCTATCTGTCGGCGCGCGTGGCGGAGGGGCTGGGCAAGCTGCAGGAGGCGGTCGCGGGCTACCTGCAGTCGATCGAGCTGGCGGGACCTGCGCCGCGCGATCCCCGCGTGCGGGAGGTCGCCCACGGCGCGCACCACGCGATGGCGAGGCTCTCGCGGACGAAGCTCGGCGAGCCGGCGAAGGCGCGCGAGCACCTCGAGGCGGCGCTGGGCCTCGACCCGCGGGACCTGCTGGCGATCGAAGAGCTGCTGCCGTGGTTCCGCGCCTCCGGCCGGGCGGAGGACCTGGCGGATGCGCTCGAGAACGCGGCGTCCGTCATCCCCGACCGTGACCGGCGCGCGGCGCTGTGGGCGGAGGCGGGAGAGCTCTACCGCGGCAGGCTGGCGAACCCCGAGCGCGCCGAGCAGTTGCTCACCCTCGCGCTGGAGGCGGACCCCGCACACCGGGCGGCGCTGGAGGGGCTGCTGGCGCTGGCGGAGACGCAGCGGGACGGACGCAAGCTGTGCCGGAGCCTGCGCGGGCTGGCCGACCTCGAGGTGGAGCCGACCTTGCGCGCGCGCCACCTGCGCAGGCTCTCGGTGGCCGCGCGCGATCTCCTCTCCGATCTGGAGCTCGCCGCCGCAGCGCTGGGAGAGGTGCTCAGCCTGGAGCCGTCCGACCTCGCGGCGTGGGGCGAGCTGTGCGCCATCCAGCGCCGGCGTGGCGACATGGAGGGGCTCGCGGTGGCGCTCGAGCGGCGCGCCCGGGTGGCCGAGTCGCAGGGCGACGTGCGGCTGGCGGCCGCGGCGCTGCGGGAACTCTCGAACGTGCTCGAGGCGCGTCTGGGACGCGTGGCCGAGGCGCTGGTGGCGCTGGAGCGGGCATCGCAGCTCGCGCCGGATCCGGCGTACCTCTTCGAGCTGGCGGACCTGGCGCTGCGGTGTGATCGGCCGCTGCAGGCGAGGGCGGCGTTGGAGTCCCTGCTCGCGCACCTGCCGCCGAGCACCGCGCCGGACAAGCTGGCGGAGGTGCACGCGCGGCTCGGGCGGGCGTGCGAGCTGTGCGGTGACGCGGCGTCGGCGAAGGAGCACTACGCGCGGGCCCTTCCCATGCGGCGCACGGACGACGCGCTGGCCGCGCGGCTGGAGGCGCTCTTCGAGGCCTCGGGTGAGGCGCTGCGGCTGGCCGAGCTCCGTGCGGTTCGCGCGCAGGCGCTGCTCGACTCCGGACGTGCGGAGGAGGCGCAGACGCTCTTCCTGCGCGCGGGCCAGTCGCTGCTCGCGCTGGGCGAGGTGAGCGCGGCGATGCTGCGCTTCAGTGATGCGCTGGAGGCCGCACCGGAGAGTGCGATCGCGGGCGAGGTCCTCGAAGCGATGGGAGAGCTCGAGCTGCAGCGAGGCGCCCGGCGGGACGCAGCACGGCTCTTCGCGCGGCGGGCGGAGCGGCACCCGCAGGATCGTGCCGCGGCGAGGCTGTTCGCGCGCGCGGCGGAGCTGCTCGTGGGCGATCCGCGGGAGGAGACGCTGTGGGGTCAGGCGCTGGAGCGGGATCCGCGCTTCGCCCCGGCCCGTCTGCGCCGCGCGGCGCTGAGGCAGACGAGCGATCCGAAGGGTGCGCTCGAGGACCTGCAGGCGGTGCTCGCGCTCGAAGATGATCCGGACGCACCGGACGAGGCGCAGCGGCTGGAGCTGATGCACGACGCCGCGCGGGCAGCCGCCGCGGCCGGTGAGGTGACGACCGCGCGCGTGCTCCTCTCGCAGGTGATGGCAGGGCGGCCCGATGACCTCGCGCTCGCGGGAGAGCTTGCGGGGCTGCATCGCCGCGCTGGCGCGGAGGGCCGGGACGAGCTGCGCGCGCTGCTCGGCGAGCTGTGGCGGAAGCTCGATCCGCTCGCTGCACGTCCGGCGCTGCGGGAGTACGCCGAGCTGTGCCTCGAGGCGCAGCAGCTCGCCGAATCGCGGGAAGCGCTCCGCGCATTGCTGACGCAGGAGCCGCGGGACCTCTGGGCGGCGGCGCAGTTGCTCTCTCTGCTGGAGTCCGATGCAGCCGAGGAGGAGCGCCTCGGGCTGTTGTCCCGCCTCATCGATGGCGCAGAGGGCGCCGCGCGCGCACAGCTCCTCGTGACCCGCGCTGCGCTGCACCGCTCCGCTGGACGGCGGGTGGAGGCCCGCGCGGATCTCGAGGCCGCCCTGCCATCGGCGGGGGAACACGCGGAGCAGGACGAGGTCGTGGTCGAGCTCGGGTCCGTGCTGGCCGAGCTGGGTGACGATGAAGCGGAGCTGCGCCTGTGGCAGAGCGTGTCGCCGGGGCTGGCCGTCGGCGCCGCCGCGCGCCTCTTCGCGCTGTCGGAGAAGCCCGAGCACGCCGAGGCGGCCTTCGCGCTGTTGCTCACGCTCCCGCTCTCCGACGTCGATCGTGCGCGGGCGGCGAAGGGTGCGGCGGACCACGCGCTGGCGAAGGGAGATCGCGCGGCGGCGGTGAGGGCGCTCGACATCGCATCGGCGCACGGGCCGGTGGCGCCCCGGGTGGAGGCCGCGCTGCTGCGTGCGCGGCTGCTCGAAGAGGACGCACATATAGAGGATGCGGCGGCGGCGTTCGCGCTGGCCCGCTCCCTCGCTCCGGGAAACGCGCCGGCGGTGGAGGGGCTCCTGCGGACCCTGGAGCGGCTCGGGCGCTGGGAGGAGGTCGCGAAGCTGCGGTCGGCCAATGCCGCGCTGCGCACCGGAAGCGCGGCGGCCCGGGAGTACGTGGCGCTCGCGCGGGTGCTGCTCGACGCGCTCGGGCGTGAGGACGAGGCGCTCACCGCGCTGCGCCGCGCGGGGAAGGCGGACGCGGAGGATGTGGCATCGCGCAGGCTCCTCGTCTCGGTGCTGGTGCGGCGCGATGAACGCGTCGAGGCGGCGGCGGTGCTGGAGCAGCTCGCGGCGATTCTTCCCTCTCCCGATGAAGTGGCCGCTGAGCTCCGGTCGCTGGCGAAGCGGGCCCGTGAACAGGCGTCCGACGACGAGGCGCTGCGGTTGCTGCGGCGTGCGCACGCGCTGTTGCCTGCGACGGACGTGAAGGACCTCGAGCCGCTGGCGGAGCTGCTCTACCTCAAGGGTGCGGTGGCCGAGGCGTTGCCGCTGCACGTGGCCCTCTGCGGTGACGACGCGCACGCCGAAGAGGCGTTCAGAAGCGACCCGGATGCTTCACGTGCGCTCCACCTGCGGCTGGCGGATCTCGCCGAAGGGGCCGGTGACCACGCGCAGGCCGAACGCGCATTGCGGCGGGTGCTGACCTTCGATCCGTCGAGCGGCGAGGCGGCAGAGCGGCTCGCGGCGTTGCTCGGTCCGAGGGATCCCCGCGCGGCGGTGGAGGTGCTCTGGGCCTGGGCACGGGGCCTGGCCGATGCGGAGCGTGCGGTGCCGGTGCTGCGGGCGCTGGCAGAGCGTGCGCGGACGAGGCTGGTGGATCTGGAGCTGACGGCGGCCATCCTTCGCCGCGTGGTCGAGCTTGCGCCGACGCTCGAGTCGCACCGGGCCCTGGTGGCGCTCTTCCGCGAGAGCGGCCGGGTGCCCGAGCTGATGACCGCGCTGCTGGAGGTCGCGGATCTCGCGCTCGCCGCCGACGACCTCGAGGGCGCCATCGCCGCGTTCGAGGAGGAGGCGCGGCTCGGTGAGTCTTCCGGCCGCATCGACGCCGCGCTGGACACGCTGCAGGCGCTGCGCGAGCTGTGTGAGGACGAGGGGCAGGCGGAGCGGGCGGCGGGCTACGAGCTGCGGCGCGCGGAGCTTCTGCGGGACGCGCGGCTGGATCCGCAGGCCGCGGCTGCGTCTTTGGAGAAGGCGTGGTCGCTCGCGCCTTCGCTGGAGATCGCCAGGGCCGGCGAGGCGCTGGCGCGGCGGCGGGACGATTCACACGCTGCGGCGGATTGGCTCGCGCGCAGCCTTCCGCTGGTGGAGTCGCCGCCGGCCCGCGCGCGGCTGCTGCTGGAGCTGGCGCGTCTGTTCGACGGTCCCATCGCGGCGGTGCCCCAGGCAGAGCAGGCGGCGCGTGAGGCGCTGGAGCTCGACCCGTCGCTGGAGGAGGCGCGGACGCTGCTGTACCGAGCGCTCGAGCGGGAGGGCCGGGTGGCGGAGCTGGCGGGGTACCACGAGGAGCTCGCTGCGACGGCACAGGTGCCCGAGGACAAGGTCCGCCTCTTCCTCGAGGCGGCGAAGCTCTACCGGGAGCGCGCAGGCGATCTCGATGCCGCGGCGTCGGCGGTGCTGGCCGCGCGCTCGGTGCGTCCGGACGATCCGGCGCTGACCCAGCAGTGCGCGGACCTGCTCCACGAGGCGGGGCGTCATGGGGACGCGGCCGAGTTCGACGCGCTGCTGCTGGAGGCGAACCCCTTCCATCCGGTCGCCTTCGAGCGCCACCGCGCGCACCTCGAGAAGGGCGGAGAGTGGGCCGAGCTCGCGGGCCTCCTGCTGCGCCGCGCCGAGCGGCTGGCCCCGGACGCGGGCGCCGAGGCGGCGGAGTCGTACCTGTCCGCGGCGGCCTGTCTGCGACGTGCAGGGGGCAGCGAGCAGTCCCAGCTCTGCGAGGAGCGCGCGTTCGAGGTCGATCCGACGAACCGGAAGGCCTTCGACGCCGTGCGCGCCCGGACGGCGGACGTGCGGCGGGTGTCGGAGCTGCTGGCGCAGCGCGCCGAGGCGGTGCCGGAGGAGCGCGTGGAGCTGCTCGGAGAGCGCGCGGAGTCGCTGTGGAACGCCGGCGAGGCGCTGCTCGCGGCGGCGGCGCTCGATGAGCTCCTTCAGGTCGCGCCGGAGGACGTGGTGGCGCTGGAGCGTCGCGCGGAGCTCGCGTTCGAGGCGGGCGGCGCGCGATCGGCGCAGCCGTGGGATCGCCGGTTGATGCAGACCGCGGGCGACCGGTTGCCGTCGATGGTGAAGGTGAGGACGCAGCTTCGTCTCGGCCACGCAGCCCTGGCGGGCGGCGCGCTGGTGGACGCGGCCGAGTCCTTCGAGGCGGTGGTCGAGCTGGATCCGGAAGGGGAGAAGGGCGGCGAGGCGCTCTCGCTGCTCTCGGAGGTGCACGCGCGCTCCGGCAATACGCGCGGCCTCGTGAAGACCACGCTGCGGCTCGCAAAGCGCGCGACGGCGGAGGGCACCGGGGAGGCCGAGGCGCTCCTGCGACGCGCGGCGGAGCTGGCGGTGGACCCGGAGGATGCGGTGGAGGCGCTGGTGCCGCTCGCGCGGCTGCGGCCGGCCGAGGCATGGATCGTCGAGCGGGCGGTGGCGTCGCTGAAGCAGCTCGGACGCGCGGAGGAGGCGGTGACGCTGTACGAGCGCGGTGCGCAGGCCGTCGGCGGCGGACGCGCGGCGCAGTGGCTCCTCGAGGCGGCGCGCATCATCGAGCAGCAGCCGGTGGACGGTGGGGCGCGGGCGCTCGACTTCCGTGAGCGCGCGGCCTCGGCGGATCCCCGGAACGTCGAGGCGCTGCGGGCGCTGTGC
>CAZCWA010000225.1:0-2819 GCA_964502265.1 uncultured Myxococcaceae bacterium
CGAAGAAGGTGAGCCAGTACACCCCTGGCAGTGCCTCTCCCGGCAACATGTATGCCCCTTCCGCGAGAAGCCTGCCGCCGGAGGGGGTTCGGACGGTGTGCTTGGCGCTCCAGTCTTGCTCCGTCCCCATGACCGCGAAGACGGGCGGGAATCTGCGACACAGCTTGAACGCGAAGTCGGCGGCAGCATCGAGCCTTCTCGTGTCTCGGCCCAGCCATCCCCGCCCGAAATGCATGTGCCAGGGCCACGGACCCTTTCTACCCTCCTTCCAGATCACCGAGGCGGAGTAGGACGGCGCCGTCCGGCTGAGGAAGAGGTCTCTGGGACGCTCGCTGAGCATCTCCGCCGGCCCGGAGAGATCGGCGGGGTCGAACACGTTTCGGAGGGGCTCGACGTTGCCGTAGCGCCTGGGCGTGATCGGATCTCCCGCCTCGACGAAGCACTCGAGGAGGGCCCTGGCAGCGTCGGCAGTCGGGAACCTGTGTCTGTTGAAGATTCGGAAGGTCAGTTCGGGTTGCCGCATCATTGCCATGGCTCCTCGGATCTACCGGCCTGCAGCCGCGGTGGCTGTGCCTACGCCGCCGGCTCGGCTGGAACGGCCGGTGTGTCGGTGGCTGACTTCCGGCTCCGCCGCGCGCGCAGGAGGATGTCCTTGTTGAACATGGCTGCGACGGCCGCGTTGCCGGCGAAGGCGATCTTCCCGGCGCGGTTGAGCCGTTCGATGAGCAGGAGCGCGCGGCCCTTGGCCTCGTAGACGTCGAGCGTCTCGGCAGGCAGCGACGCGGCCCCGACCTCCTGGCTGGCCTGTGCGGCGTCCAGCGCGGCCCTCACCGCATCGAGCCTGCGGACCGGGTCCTCACCGCCGAAGTACGGCGCGAGCAGGGTGGCGATCGTCTGCACGTGCGGGCGGACGTCCGCGAGCCAGCTCAGGTGCTTCGGCGTGGAGCGCCCGAGTTCGCCGAGCCGCCCGGTCCGGAAGGCATCGCGGGTGACGGGGAGCCTGATGGCGTCGTCGAAGGCGGCGCGGGAGAAGAGGTCCGTCACCGCGAGGTCGAGGTGCCGCTTGAACGCCTTCACCTCGGTGAGCGCCTGCCGCTCCGCGTCGCCCTGGATCCGGCTCTGGTCGCGCAGCTCCTGCTGCTCGGTGCGTTCGGACTGGAGCGTGGCCTTGACCACCGCGAACCCGGCAGCCTCCGCGGCGGTGAAGCCCGCCCGCTCCAGCTCCGCCTTGAACTTCTCCGCCAGTGCCTCCGAGTACGCCACCTGATCCCGGACCCCCACCAGCGGCTCGTTCCTGCCCTTCGCGACCAGCTTCATGTTCACCGGCATGTCATCTCCTCGTTTTGCAGCACTATTGCCGCGGCCGGGAGCTTCTGGAGATGCCGGGAGAAAGTGGGGCGACCTGCCCCGGAGGGTAGGTGACTGTGTTGAAAGAAGGACATACCGGGTGCCCCTCCGGGCAAGACCGGGTGCCCACCTTCCGGACGCCGGGTGGCCACCCACTCGAGGCGGGGTGGCCATCGAGTCGCGACGGCCGAGGACCTTCCCGAAGCGGGGCGGGGACCCTCGGGTGGCCGGGCGGGGCTCCAGTTCCGGACGGGCCGGGACCCATCCGGTGCCGGGTGCTCACCCTCCGCCGACGGGTGAGGCCCCGGCCGCGGCCGGGTGCCCATCCAGCGGATCCGGGCATCACGGCGCCCCGCGGGTTACTCGATCGGCCATGAGCTCAATGGAGAAGGTCCTGCCGCGCCGGCTTGGGCGCGTCGTCACCCTGCCCCCTGCCGGGCCCGGGCAGTTCGGCCCCGCGCACACGGTGGTCGAGGTCCTCGGCGGCGAGTCGTACGGCGACACCGATCCCTTCATCCTCCTCATGGACGATCGGATCGACGGCAAGCCCATCGGCGGGCCGCATCCGCACGCGGGCTTCGAGACGGTGACCCTGATCCTCGAGGGGAGCATGGTCCACGACAGCGGCAGGCTCGGGCCGGGGGACATGCAGTGGATGACCGCGGGGAGCGGGGTGATCCACGGCGAGGGGCTGGAGGGCGCGGGTGCCGGGCGCGCGCGCATCCTGCAACTGTGGCTGACCTTGCCCAAAGCGAGCCGGTGGGCGCCGCCGGGGTTTCAGGATCAGGCCTACGCCGACCTGCCGGTCCGCCGCGAGCCGGGCGCCGAGGTGCGCGTCTACAGCGGCAGCTCGGGCGGGGTGCGGTCCCCGACGCTGAACCACGTGCCGGTGACGCTGGTCGAGCTCCTGCTCTCGCCCGGCGCCAGCGTGGACCAGGAGCTCCCCGCGTCCTTCAACGGCTTCCTCTACGTGCTCGACGGGGAGGTCACCGTGGGAAATGGCACCGACGCCACGCCGCTTCGGCCCGGGCAGGTGGGGTGGCTGGACAGGCCGACGCAGAGAGGGGAGAGCGTCCTGCGGATCACCGGAGCGGAGCGGTCGAGGGTCCTTCTCTACGCGGGAGAGCCCCAGGGCGATCCGCTGGTCAGCTACGGGCCCTTCATCGGAGACACCCAGGCGGACATCGTCCGGGTGATGGGCGAGTACCGCGCCGGCCGCTACGGCCCTCCGCCCCCGCGCGTCCCGTAGCTCACGCCGCCTGCGTGTTCCCCCAGCCGGGGAGCGCGCGGGACTTCTCCTCGAACCAGCGGTGGCGGCACTTGCCGCAGTGGTGGGCGCGGACGTTGGTGAGCCAGCGCATGAGCTGTTCGCGCGGACCCTTCATGGAATCGCGGCGGACCTTGCGCGAGCCGCAGTGGGGGCAGCGCATGAAGAGGGCCGCGCTCTCGCTGGCGGCCGTGGGGGTGACGTC
>CAZCWA010000225.1:2919-8180 GCA_964502265.1 uncultured Myxococcaceae bacterium
TTACCCTCGGCGGGGCTGCGGCCGTCCGGGCTTGCGTGCGTTGCCTGGGCGCATCGCGGGTTGGCGCGCGCGCTCGGCAGGGCTCTCCGGGGGCACGAGGCAGTGCGGTGCGCGGCCGATGAGATCGGACCGTCCCGCCAGCTCCAGCGCCTCGCGGGCGAGCGGCCACTGCTCGGGGTTCCAGTAGAGGAGCAGCGCCTTCTGCAGCTTCTTCTCGCGCAGACCGCGGGCCGTGTAGACGGGCTCGAGCTTCAGCGGATCCCAGCCGGAGTAGTACATCGCGCTCGCCATGCTCATCGGCGTGGGGATGAAGTCCTGCACCTGCCGCGGGCGCTTGCCGTTCTGCTTCAGCCACAGCGCCAGCTCGATCATGTCCTCCAGCGTCGAGCCCGGGTGGCCGCTGATGAAGTAGGGGATGTCGTACTGCTCCTTCCCCGCCTCCTCGCTCGCGCAGGCGAACATGGACTGGAAGCGCTCGAAGCTCTCGATGCCGGGCTTCTTCATCTTCTCCAGCACGCGCTTGCTCACGTGCTCCGGCGCCACCGAGAGCTGTCCGCCCACGTGGTGGGTGGCCAGCTCCTTCACGTACTCCGGCGACCGCTCGGCGAGGTCGTAGCGCACGCCCGAGGCGATGAAGATGTGCTTGATGCCGGGCTCTGCGCGCGCCTTCTGCATCACGTCGATCAGCGGCCCGTGGTCGGTGAGGAGGTTCTCGCAGACGCCGGGGTGTACGCAGGAGAGCTTGCGGCACGCGCGCTCGATCGTCTCCGAGCGGCACTTCATCTTGTACATGTTCGCGGTGGGCCCGCCGATGTCGGTCACCGTCCCGCGGAAGTCGCCCATCCTGCGCAGCGCGCGGATCTCGCGCAGCACGCTCTCCGAAGAGCGGCTCTGGATGACGCGGCCCTCGTGCTCGGTGATGGAGCAGAACGAGCACCCGCCGAAGCACCCGCGCATCAAGACGACCGAGTGCTTCACCGTCTCGTAGGCGGGGATGCGCTCCGTGTACGAAGGGTGCGGGACGCGCGTGAAGGGGAGGTCGTACAGCTCGTCCATCGCCACCGCGTCGGGGCCCTGTCCCTGTCCGTCCTCGAGCGGAAACGCGGGCGGGTTGAAGTACACGCCCCGGTCCCCGTGACGCTGCGCCACCGGCCGCGCGTTGCCCGGGTTCGTCTCCCGCTGGTAGCCGCCGGCCGCGCGCGCGAAGGCGAGGCGTCCTTCGTCGGTGGGCGCGCTCACCTCTTCGAAGGAGGGGAGCACCACGCACTTCCGGTCCGCCGCGCGCTGGGCAGGGTCCGACTCCAGCTCGCGCATCCGCGCGTTGTCGACGATGAAGCCCGTGCCGCGGATGTCGCGCAGATCTTCGAAGCGCTCGCCCTTGCGGAGCCGGTGGGCGATCTCCCAGATCGGCCGCTCGCCCATGCCGAAGACGAGCAGGTCCGCCTTGGCGTCCATCAGGATCGAGCGCCGCACCTTCTCGCTCCAGTAGTCGAAGTGCGCGATGCGGCGCAGGGACGCTTCGATCCCACCCAGCACGATGGGCACGTCCGGGTACGCCTCGCGGCAGCGCTGCGCGTAGACGATGCTGGCGCGGTCCGGACGAGAGGAGGTGCGCCCGCCGGGGCTGTACTGATCCTCGCTGCGGTTCTTCTTCTGCGCCGTCAGCCGGTTCAGCATCGAGTCCATGTTCCCGGCCGCGACACCGAAGAACAGCTTCGGACGGCCCAGCGCACGGAAGGGCTCGGGGGACTGCCAGTCGGGCTGCGCGATGATCCCCACCCGGAACCCGCGCCCCTCGAGGAACCGCGCGATCAAGGGCGGCCCGAAGGCGGGGTGATCCACGTACGCGTCGCCCGAGACGATGACGATGTCCACCGCGTCCCAGCCTCGGGCGCGGAGATCGTCCTGGTTCATCGGGAGGAAGGCGTGGCGCGGTGGGGACATGGCCGTAGCCTTACCGGACAACCCCTCCGCGCGCGACCTCCGGTGCCCGGGCGGTTGCTGTGTGGGCGGGGAGGCCGGCTACTCGCGGTCGAGCTGCGGGCCGCTGTTGCCCATGGCGAGCAGGCGCTGGCCCATCATCAGGCCCTGCTGGAGCGCCACGTTGCGCAGCTCCTCCTGCAGCTCCTGCGGGGTGAGCGGCGCCGAGCCGTCGTCCAGCGAGTGGCCGGGGACGTGCGTGGCGGCCTGCTGCGCCTTCTGGGTCTGCGCGCCCTGGAGCTTCTGCGCGAAGGTGGACTGCGCCGCCGGCTGCGGACGCGAGGCGCTGCCCGTGGTCGTGGAGGCGGTGATCGCAGGCGAGAGGTGTCCGGGACGAATGGCGGTCATGTCGGCTCCTGAAGGGGGATTATCGCCCGCGCTCGCCCGAGGTTGCTTCCCGCATCCTGCCGCCGCCGCCGCCGCCGCGGCCTCCTCGGCCCGGCATCCGGAGTTCCTCGTCCCGCATCGAGGAGTACTTCTCGAACTGGTCGGGCGAGAGCAGCGAGCGCGCCTGGGCATCGCTGGCTTCGCGAAGGGCGCGCAGCTCGTTGAAGGCGCCGCGGTTGCGCTCGGCCCCGCGCATGCGTCCCATCAACGCGTCGCGCTTCGCCGCCTCGTCGTCGAGCAGCGTTCGCAGTGTCTGCTCCTGGGTTCCGGTCAGCCGCGCCTCCTGGACGAAACGCTGCATCCGCTCGGTGCGTGCGGTCTGCTGCCGGTCGCGCAGCTCGCGCAGGCGATCCTCCTGCACCTCCGACTGCACGCTGCGCACCGCGTCCTTGAGCAGCTCGCGGCCCCGGTCCGAGTGCAGCGCCTCGGTGCTGGCCACCGCGTTCAAGTCCGCACGGAGCTGCCGGAGCTCGTCGGCCAATGCGGCCGGGGCGCCTGCCTGTCCGCCCGCCGAAGGGACTGCGCCGTCCTGCCGCCGCGTCCCGCGCTCCAGCTCGGTCAGGCGGCGCGAGAGCGAGGTGAAGCGATCCTCCAGGGCCTCGAGCCGCAGCGCGATGAAGGCGGCCTCCACGTCCGGCTCGGGCGCGGCTGCACGCGGTGCGTCATCGAACGAAGACGGCAAAGACGGGCGGGAGGGCCTCACCGCCACCAGGGCGAGCGCGGCGACGGAGAGGATGAGGGCGCTGACGCTGAGGACGCGGTTCATGGGCGGCGAGGATAGCCGCGATGGCGTGGCTTCGCTTTGTCCGCCGCGTCCCGGTCTGGCACCATCGACCCGATGCGCACTCGTCTGCTGGCCATTTCGTCGGGCATCGCGATGGCGGGGATGATCGCCTGCTCGGCGCCGCCCCCGCCTGCGCAGCCCAGCGCGCGCCCCCTCCCGCCCGAGCCGCCGAAGGTCGTCGTCGAGCCTGAAGCGGTGTGTGAGGAGGACCTCCCGGTCGAGCAGTTGGGCCGGCTGACGCCGGTGCAGTACGCGAACGCGGTGGCCGATCTGCTCGGTCCCGGGATGCCGGACGTCGCGGCGCTGCCGGGGGCTTCGGGCACCATGCCCACCCTGCTCGAGATCGAGGCGCTCGCCTCCACCGCGCAGACGCTGGTCGGCGCGGGCGGTCACCTGCGTTTCGCGCCGTGTGATCCCGCAGGGCCGCACGACGACGCGTGCATGGAGGGCTTCATCCGGAACCTCGGCGGGCGCGCGTTCCGCAGGCCCGTGCGCGAGGACGAGCTCGAGGCCCTGCGTGCGGTCTACACCGCGCTGCGCGACGACGAATCGCTCGAGCCGCGCGCGACCTTCCGCGAGGCGCTCGATGCGGTGACCGAGGTGGTCCTGCAGTCGCCGCAGCTCTGGTACCGGACGCCGGTCACGCCCGAGTCGCTGGCGGAGGCGGGAGGGCCGGCGGAGGGACTGGTCGACGCGGACGGGTGGCTTCGCGCCGAGCGGCTGGCGTTCCTCCTCACCGACGCGCCGCCGGACGATGCGTTGACCGTCGCCGCCGCCACCGGCGCGCTGATGGACGACGCGGTGCTGCGCGCGCACGCGGAGCGGCTGCTTCAGACGGATCGGGGAAGGGCGCGGCTCGGGCGCTTCGCCTCCGAGTGGCTCGGGCTCGACGAGGGCCACAAGCAGCCCGCGCTGGAGGCCCTGCACAAGTCGGAGGAGGTCTCGCCCACGCTGCGCCCGTCGATGCGCCGCGAGTCCGAAGCGCTCTACGCGAACGCGGTGGCCTCGGAGAAGACCTTCCGCGAGCTGCTCACCGGCACCGACGCGTTCGTCGATCGGGAGCTGGCCGCGCTGTACGGGGTGGCGCTTCCCACGGGCGTCGACGCGGCCTGGGTGAAGCTGGATTCAAGCGAGCGCGCCGGGCTCCTCACCCGCGCCGCCTTCCTCACCGCGCACGCGGGGCCGGAGCGGCCTTCGCCCATCCGAAGGGGCGTTCACCTCTACCGGCACCTGCTCTGCCAGCCGATGGGGGATCCGCCGCCGGACGCGAGCACCGCGCAGGGTGAGCTGGACGGAGACCTGCCGCTCACCACCCGCCGCATCGCCGAGGGCAAGACCGCCGCGCCCTCCTGTCAGAGCTGTCACCGGCTGGTGAATCCGCCGGGCTTCACGCTGGAGTCGTACGACGCGCTCGGGCGCTTCCGCACCCACGAGCGGGCCTCCACCCGCAACGGCGACGAGGTGCTGGCGGAGATCGACAACGTGGCCACCGTGGCCTTCGCCGACGTGCGCGGACTCGTGAACGGTCCCATCGAGCTGAGCCGGCGCCTGGCCGAGAGCCCCACCGCGCTCGACTGCCACGCGCTCACCGTGTTCGAGAAGGGCATCGGAAGGCGGGCGAACGCGGCGGACTCGTGCGCGCTCGGTGCGCTGCAGGCGCGCTTCCGCGAGACCGGGGACCTGCGCGCGTTGTGGCTCGATGTGGCGACGGGGCCTCAGGTCCGGAAGGTGAGGGTGACGCCATGACCGTTTTGCTCGGATCGAAGAAGCTCTCGCGCAGGCTCGTGCTGCAGGGGTTTGGCGGCGCGTTGATAGGCCTTCCGCTGCTGGAGGCGAACGCGGACGGTGGGGCGGGCGGAGGAAGGCCCGTGCCGCGGCGCTTCGTCGTCTTCTTCGAGCACGGCGGGACCTTGAGCCCGGTGGCGAAGAACGGGGTCCGCTACGACGGCACCGGCGCGGAGTCCGCGGTGGACGGGTGGGCGCCGCTTTCCGCGGGCGAGGCGCTGGTGCCGGGGCCGATCCTCTCCGAGCTCTCCGCGCACACCGACTGCCTGCTGCAGCTTCGCGGCGTGGACAACATGGCCGGCCGGCGCGGCGTCTACCTGGACGG
>CAZCWA010000226.1:0-8154 GCA_964502265.1 uncultured Myxococcaceae bacterium
GAGGGCCGTGCTGTGCACCTTGAGGGCCGTGCTGTGCACCTTGAGGGCCGTGCTGTGCACCTTGAGGGCCGTGCTGTGCACCTTGAGGGCCGTGCTGAACGGCTTGAGGCCCTTGCTGTGCACCTTGAGGTCCGTGCTGAACGGCTTGAGGCCCTTGCTGTGCACCATGAGGGCCGTGCTGTGCACCTTGAGGGTTGTGCTGGACGGCTGGAGGGGGCTGCTGTGCATCTCGGACGGATGGTGTCACGAATTCGGCGGCACGCGACTCGCGGCAGCGGACGCTGTGCAGGTGCCACAGTCGCGGTCACCGTGGGCGCTCGCCGCTCTGCGCCCTCGGCCGCCCGCCTCCGCGCATGGGGGACACGCGGGCGGCGGACCGGCCGGATCGGGCATGCCCTCAGACCGTCACCGAGCTCCTGAAACTCCCGGCGCGGTCAGCCGGACGCGCCCAGCCACACGGCCACGCCGAGCAGCACCAGCACCAGGGCGCCGTAGGCGCTGTACCGCCACTCGCCGCGCAGCCCGAGCATCACGCCCGCGGTCACCAGCCGCAGGATGGGCGTGAGCACGAGCAGGATCACCCCCACCTTGCGCAGCCCGACCACGACCTGCGCCTGCAGCTCGGCGCGCGCCGGGGCGAAGGGAATGAGCTCGAGGACGATCGAGAGCACGAACGCGCCGCCCGCCAGCATCGCGCCGGTGCGCAGAAGTCTCGCCACCTGGCGCTCGCCCTCGAAAGGGCGCGCCGACGGCAACGCGCGCGGAGCGGTCTGGGTCTCTACCTCCACCCGGTCGGCCAAAACGCACTCCCTCCCTTCATCAGCATCTGCAGCGCGATGGACACGAGGATGATCCCGAAGAGCCGGCGCAGAAGCCCCGTGGGCGCGGCGATCATCAGGCGGGATCCCACCTGCGCGCCCAGCAGCACGCCCACCACCAGCGGCGCGGTGAGCCCGAGGTCGAGCTGTCCGCGCCACGCGTACATGGAGAGGCTCGCGGCGCCGGTGATGCCGATGGTGAGGTTGCTGGTGGCGGTGGCGACCTTGAAGGGCACGCCCATCCCGTAGGCCATCAGCGGCACCTTGAGCGGCCCGCCGCCCACGCCCAGCAGCGAGGACAGCCCGCCCGCCACCGCCGAGCCGCCGATCCCCAAAGGCAGGTTGCGCGGCTGGTACGTCGCGCCCTCGGCGACCTCCACCTCGTCGCGCCGCCTCCGGGCGAGGAGCATCTGGGTGCCCACGTAGAGCGCGAAGCACCCGAACAGCACCGCCAATCCCGCCGGCGAGAGCAACCCCGCTGCGAGCCCGCCGACGATCGCGCCGGAGACGGTGGCCACCTCGAGGGTCAGCGCGAGCCGGACGTCCACCAGCCCCTTGTCCACGTAGTTCGCCGCCGCGGCGCAGGAGTTGGCCACCACGCACATCAGGCTCGCGGGCACCGCGTCCGCCAGCGGCACGCCGAAGACGAGCGCCAGCGCCGGCACCAGCAGGACCCCGCCGCCGATCCCGAACATCGCCCCCAATGCGCCAGCGGCGCCTCCAGCGGCGATGAGCAGCACGAGGTCCATGTCGACGCCGAGATTAGGGGCCGATGCTTGCCGGCAGAAGCGGTGCGTGAGGCTCGGTCACCCGCCCGGCCGCTCTGCGTGCCATCAGGCGGCGCAGGCTTCGAACGAGCCTTCGGGGAACTCGTCGAGGAACCGCGCGCGCACCCGGGTGGTGAAGTGCGCGCGGGTCATCAGATGAAGCACGCGCTCCAGCACCTCGCGGGTCATCGCCTGCGCGCGCTTGATCGCCGCGGGCACGTCCACGTCCGGGCCCTGGTACAGCTCGGTGTAGGTGAGGTTCGAGTACGACGGCAGCCCGCGCAGCCGCCCCACCGGCGTGGAGAGCCACAGCCCGTGCAGGTAGAGGCCGCGCACCCACGCGTCCACGTCCGACTTCTCCGGCGCCTGGCGCAAGGCCTCCTGCGACGAGACGCGGATGAGTTCGTAGAGGCCCCGGCCCACGCCGCGCGCGGGGAGCCCTTCGCGCTTGGTGACCTGGAAGCGCGTGCGCAGGTACGGGTTGCCGGCCATGTCCCGCCCGTGCAGGTCGCGCAGGAAGAAGAGCGCGTGCAGCCAGTCCACCCGCGCGTGCGCCTGCTCCCAGGACTCGTGCGGCTGGCGGTGCCGCGCGGCGAGCCCGCCCGCGAGCGGGTGCAGCGTCCGGTCGAGGCAGAGGTGCGCGAAGTAGCCGGCGACCACCGCGAGCCCGGGCTCCTTCCCCACCAGCGCGCCCATCGCCACCAGCTCCGCCATCTTCAGGCCCATCGCCACCGGCGCGTGTCCGTGGAAGAGGCGCGCGAAGCGGGGGACGGCCTGACCCGTGAGTGGCTTGAACGCGCCGCGCACGCCGGCGAAGCGCGGCAGGTCCGGCAGCGCGGCGCCGAAGCGGGCGTAGGGAAGATCCTCGTGCAGCGCGTGGGCGATGGGAGGCGGGAGCTTGCGCGCGTCGGCGGCCAGGCGCTCGATGGCGGTCAGATGCAGCAGCAGGGCCGGCATACGCGCGGGACGTAACCACGCAGGCGCGGCGAAGCAAATGGACGAACGAAATCGATCCTCGGCAACAGACCTTGTCGGCTAGGTTCCGCGCGCCATGAAGATCACGCTCAGCGGTGGCGATGCCACCCGTGAAAAGACGCCCCTCCTCGTCGTCCCCCTCTTCGACACCGACCTCACGGACAAGAAGAACCGCCCGGACCTGCTCGCAGCGCTGGACGGGGCGGTGGGCGGCCTCATCGACCTCGCGCAGGAGGAGGGCTTCAAGGCCCGCCCCGAGCAGACCTGGACCGTGCACACCCACGGCAAGCTCCCCGCCACGCGGGTGATGCTGCTCGGCCTCGGCGCGCGGACGAAGTTCGAGCCGGAGCTGCTCCGCCTCGCAATGGGCAAGGCCGTGAAGAGCGCGGGCAAGGGCCGGCTGACGAAGCTCACCATCGCGCTGCCGGTCACCCGCGACTTCGAGCAGAGCCTGCGCGCAGCCGCCGAGGGCCTTCTGCTCGGCGACTACCGCTACGACCGCTTCCGCACCGTGGGCAAGGACGAGAAGGGCGGCCTCTCGGTCACCGGCGCCACCCTGCTGCTGCCCCCCGGCCAGGAGAAGTCCAAGGCGCACGCGCAGATCCTCCAGCTCGCCGAGACCGTCGCCGAGGGCGTCAACTGGGCGCGCGATCTCGTCAACGAGCCGCCCGGCACGCTCTCGCCGGAGAAGCTCGCCAACGAGGCGAAGGGCCTGGGCAAGCTGGGGCTCAAGGTCACCGTGCGCGGCCGCGCGGAGATCGAGAAGCTGAAGATGGGCATGTTCGCGGCTGTGGCGCAGGGCTCGGTGCGCGAGGCCCAGTTCATCGAGATCCGCTACACGCCGAAGAACGCGAAGGCGGCGAAGCAGCCGGCGGTGGCGTTCGTGGGCAAGGGCCTGACGTTCGACTCCGGCGGCCTCTCGCTGAAGCCGGCGGACGCCATGGTGGACATGAAGACCGACATGGCCGGCGCCGCCGCGGTGCTGGGCGCCATGCGCGTCATCGCGGAGATCGCCCCGCCCTTCCCCGTCGTGGGCTACGTGGGTGCGGCGGAGAACATGCCGTCCGGCCACGCCTACCGGCCCGGTGACGTGCTCGTCTCGCGCCGCGGCAAGACGGTGGAGATCACCAACACCGACGCCGAGGGCCGCCTCGTGCTGGGCGACGTGCTCACGTACGCCAGCGAGCAGAAGCCGGCGATGATCGTCGACCTCGCCACCCTGACCGGCGCCTGCATCATCGCGCTGGGCAACTACATCGGCGGCGCGTGGAGCGACGACGACGAGGCCGCCTGGGCCGTGCTCGAGGCCGCCAAGACCGCCGGCGAGGAGTTCTGGCGGATGCCGATGACGGATCTGCAGAAGGACGCGCTGCGCTCCGAGATCGCGGACATGAAGAACTCCGGCGAGCGCTGGGGCGGCGCGATCAACGCGGCCCTCTTCCTGCGCGAGTTCGTGATCGACACCCCGTGGGTGCACCTCGACATCGCCGGGCCGTCGCAGAGCCCGAAGGAGCGCGGCTACCACAACAAGGGCGCCACCGGCGTCGGCGTGCGGACCCTGGTGGAGCTGGTGCGCCGCCGCGCCGAGGGCGGGACCTCCGAGTCCTCCTCGTCGAAGGCCTAGAAGGTTCAGAAGCTCAGGTGTCAAAGGACGGCCGGTGCACCTCGTGGGTGCGCCGGCCGTCTGCGTATTGCGCTCGCTCGAGTCTCAGCGATGCGACGGGTGCGCGCCCTTGCCGGTGCCGCTGCCGCCGATGCCGGTGAGCGGCTGGATGCCCTGGAAGACCTCCTCCACGCCCACCGAGGTCTCCTCCGGCGAGCCCGCGGGCCAGGTCGCAAGCAGCATCAACACCCGCCCCTCGGCGCCCTCGCGCACCGCCACCCGCCCGAGCACCCGGTCGCCCATCGCGAAGCGGAAGCCCACCGCCCCGTCGGCCAGCGGGAGCGGCTCCGGATCCGAGGTCACGAAGCCCGGGTGGCTGCGCATGCCCTCGGTGAGGCGCTCGGCCAACGCCACGGGGCTCGCCACCGCGGGGGCCACCTGGATCACCACCTGCGCGCCGGTCTCCGCGTTGCGCATCACCACCGGGGTGGCCACGCCCTCCTCCGAGAGATCGTCGGACACGTCCATCGTCCACGCCGCGGTGGGCCGCGTCACCTCGAAGCCGAGCGACTCGTCCACGTAGCGGGCGCCGTTGTGCGTGCCGTTGCCGTTGGGCTGGGCAATCCCGCCCTCCGCCGACGGATCGCGCGGCTCACCGGGCCTCGAACCCTCCGCCCGCCGATTCGCCTTGTCCCCCGCACACCCGGCCGCCACGCAGGCCGCCACCACCACCACCATCCCCCACGCCCGCATCCCGCCGCTCCTTGCCGGGCAGCCCCAACGGCGCCCATGGGGAGACACGCTGCGCACGCAGCAGGGGTGGGGGAAGCACGCGGAAGAGAGGACCTGTCCGGCGCCGAACGTGCGGCGCCGCTCGAGGCCGGGGGCCCGTCAGGTCAGAGCGCCTGCGCGACCTCGTCCCGGACGGCCCGCGCCGCGGCCTCCGGATCCGAGGCGGCGTGGATGGGCCGGCCCACCACGAGGAGATCCGCGCCCTCCTTCACCGCGAAGGCCGGGGTCTCCGCACGGGCCTGGTCGCCGGTGGCTGCACCCGCGGGACGGATGCCCGGCGTACAGAGGAAGAGCCCGCGGGTGCCCTCGGCCTTCCGCAACGAACCCGCCTCGCGCGGCGAGCAGACCAGCCCGTGCACGCCGCTCTCCGCCGCGTACCGCCCGAGCTTCCCCGCCACCTCGGCCACGCCGTCCGCGTAGCCGACGCGCCAGAGCACTTCAGCGTCCAGGGAGGTGAGCACGGTCACCGCGAGGATCTTCGGCGGCGCGTGGCCCTTCCTCGAGGCCCCCTCGGCCGCACCGTCCACCGCGGCGCGCATCATCTCGCCGCCGCCCTGTGCGTGGACGGTGAGCAGCCCCACGCCCAGCTCCCCCGCCCGCGCGGCCGCGAGCCTCACGGTGTTGGGGATGTCGTGGAGCTTGAGGTCGAGGAAGACCTTCGCGCCGCGCTCGGTGAACGGGCGGATGGCGGCGGGACCGTGCTCGACGAAGAGCGACAGCCCCACCTTCACCCAGCCGACGTGCGCGGACACCTTCTCCCAGAGCGCAAGGCCCTCGGGGAGCGGCACGTCCAGCGCCAGCGCGAGCTTCTCCCGCGCACCTTCAGCCGTCACCGCGGGCCTACTTCTGACCGCCGCCGAGCTCGGCGTCGATGATGCGCCTGAAGTCCTCGACCGGCCGCGCGCCGGAGAGCATGCGCCCGTTGATGAAGAACGCCGGGGTCCCGGTGACGCCGTGCTTCTTCCCCGCCTCGAGGTCCTTCTTCACCACCTCCGCGTGCTTCCCGCTGTCCAGGCACTCGTTGAACTTCGGCGCGTCCAGGCCGAGCGTCTGCGCGTGCTCCTTGAGCTGCTCCGGCTGGAGCTGCTGCTGATTCTTGAAGAGGTGGTCGTGGTACTCCCAGAACTTGCCCTGCTCGTGCGCGCAGATCGCCGCCTCGTGGGCCTTGGGCGCCTCGGCGTGGAAGTCCAGCGGGAAGTGGCGGAACACCAGCCGCACCTTGCCGTCGTACTCCTTCATCACCTCGTCCACCGTGGCCGCCGCCTTGGAGCAGAACGGGCACTGGAAGTCCGAGAACTCCACGATGGTGACCTTCGCGTTCTCCGGGCCCTTCGAAGGACCGGTCGCCTCCACGCCCTCGACCCTGGGGGGCAGCGGCTCCTGGAGCTGGATCTCGACGTTGGCCTTCTCGCGCAGCTCGGTGAAGAGCTGGCGGGCGCGCTCCTGCTGCGCGGGGCCGGAGAGCTGCTGGACGATCCGCTCGCGGAACTGCTCGAGGTCCGAGCCCGGCGGGAGCTGGCCCTGGATGCGCTGCCAGAAGGACTGGATCTCCTCCTCCGACGGCGGGGGCGCCTTCTCCTCGATCTCCTTGCGGAGGTACTCCTCCTCCGTCATCCCCTGCTTCTCCGCCTCCATCTGGACGATGTCCTGCATCACGATCTGCTCGAGCTGCTGGCGGCGCACCTGGAAGAGCTCGTCCGAGATCCGCTCGTCGAGCTCCTTCAGGGTGAGCTTCTTGCCCGCGTAGGTGGCGACGACCTGGTCGCTGGAGGTGGCAGTCTGGCCGGTCTGCGTGCGCTGCTGGCAGCCGGTGGTCACGCCGAGCGCGAGCACCGCGACCGCGGAGAAAAGAGAGAGACGAAGGCTGTTCATAGGGTCGGGCATCCTGCCGCCGGGATCACGACGGCGCAAGAACGGGGAACGCCTCCGCACCCGCGAAAGGTCGTTCCCCGCCATGAAGGGATCAACGTGGGAAGGCTAGGCCACCAGCGGCTCGAGGGCGCCTTCCAGCTCGAAGGTGCGCGCGTCCTGCGCCGCAGGCTTCCGTGCGTGGACGATCTCGTAGTTCGCCGCGTCCGAGAGGACCTTCTGCACCAGCTTGTGGTTCAGCGCATGCCCGCTCTTCATCACCTTGAGGTGGCCCACCACCGGCCGGCCGAAGAGCGAGACGTCCCCCACCGCGTCGAGCAGCTTGTGGCGCGCGAACTCGTCCGGGAACCGCAGCCCGTCCGGGTTGAGGATGGAGAACTCGTCCACCACGATGGCGTTGTCCAACGAGCCGCCGCGCGCCAGGCCCATCTTCTTGAGCATCTCCACGTCGCGCAGAAAGCCAAACGTCCGCGCCCGGGCGATCTCCCGGGAGAACGCGCGGTCCGAGAACTCGAACGAGGCCACCTGGTCCGAGATCAGCGGGTGCTTGAAGTCGATGGTGCAGTCCACCCGGAAGCGCGAGGCGGGAAGGAACGAGGCCTCCTTGTCGCCGTCCTGCACCGTGACCGGCTTCTTGATCACGATGAAGCTCTTGGGCTCCGACTGGACGCGGACGCCGGCGGTCTTCACCAGCATCGCGAACGGGGCGGCGCTGCCGTCCATGATCGGGATCTCCGGACCGTCGAGCTCGATCCGGAGGTTGTCGATCCCCAGGCCCGAGAGCGCCGCCAGCAGGTGCTCCACCGTGCCCACCTTCACGCCGTCCCGGCCCAGCGTGGTCGCCAGGGAGGTGTCCACCACGTAGTCGGACAGGGCGGGGATGCTCACCGGGCGCGGCGTGTCCGTGCGGACGAAGACGATGCCGTGGTTCACCGGCGCGGGGATGAGCGAGAGCTTCACCGGCGCACCGCTGTGCAGACCCACCCCCTCACAGGAGATGGGTTCCTTCAGCGTGCGTTGGTTGTAGGACGAGTCGGACATGAAGGTGGTGCCCCCTCCGGAGCGACGCGGGAGTTCCGGTTGTTGCCGCGGCGCGTTGCTCAGCAAGGCATGTGCCATCAAAGTGGCAATCCGCCTCGTCGAGCTCCTGGGAACGCCGAGCCAAGCACTGGAAATCATTGGGTTTGAGCAGGACGTCGGACCGCCGGGTATGATCCGCCAGTCAGTGTGGGTGCCGTCGGCGTGTGTTTGCCACCGAACCGCGACACCCATGTCCCACTCCGCGTCGCCCTCCTCTGATAGGCCGCCTATGGCGCGGTGCGTCCGGGCC
>CAZCWA010000227.1:0-8127 GCA_964502265.1 uncultured Myxococcaceae bacterium
TGACGCCGTTGAACCCCACCAGCAGGTTGTCCGGGCTCACGTCGCGGTGGACGATGTCCAGGGGCGCGCCCTCGTCGTCCCGCAGCGTGTGGGCGTAGTGCAGCCCCTGAAGCGCCTGGGAGCACAGCCGCGCGGCGATGGCCGGCGGGAACGGGCACTGGAGGTCCACCAGCCGCTGGCGGATCCGCCGCAGGCTGCACCCGTGGATGTACTCCATCGCGATGAACCAGGTCCCGTCCGCCTCGCCGAGCTCGAAGATCTGCACCACGTTCGGGTGCTCGAGCGCGGCCGCCAGACGGGCCTCGTTGAGGAACATCTCGATGAACGCGGGCTCCTGGGCGTAGGCCTTCAGGATCCGCTTGATGACCACGTTCTTCGCGAAGCCGGCGGGGCCCTCCTGACGCGCAAGGAAGACCTCGCCCATGCCGCCGATGGCCAGCTGTGCGCCGAGCCGATACTTCCCGAGCTGTCCTGCGGTCTCCATGATGCCTCTTTGAACAATTTGTCTGTCTCATTGTTCATCGGGCCTTGTCTAGGCTGACATTCGGCGTGAAAAACCATGTTTCACTGCAGCTTTTCACCCATGACGCCGTTCGTCGGATGTCTGTCGGACATCGCGGCACGAGGTGGGTTCCGGTCCTGCGGGAAAGTTGTCGTCACGCGGGAGGAGCTGCGGAATTCCGTTTCAGGCGTGAAAGGAAGGTTCTCAGCGGCATCCGGATCAACTCCGCCGCGCGGGTCTTGTTGCCGCCGGTCGCCGCGAGGGCCTCCTGGATGCGCCGCCACTCGAGCTCACGCAGCTCCTCCTCCAGGGGACGGAACGCGCCGCCCGGTGGGGCCGGGACGGGCTCCGTGCTCAGAGCGGCAGGCGCCCGCGATTCCGCCGGCTGCCCCGCCGCCGGCTCCGGCGCAGGCGGCCCGAAGGCGAGCAGCGCCGCCACGTCCTCCAGCTCGAGCACGTCTCCGGAGGCACCCGCCGCCGCCACGCCGAGGAGGTTCTTCAGCTCGCGCACGTTGCCCGGCCACGGGTGCTGGGAGAGCCGCTCCATCGCGCCGGGGGTGATCTGCAGGGGAGGGCGCTGCGCCTCGCGGCAGGCGTCCTCGAGGAGCCGGTGCGCGAGCAGGGGGAGCTCCAGCTTCCGGTCGCGCAAGGGCGGCAGCCAGAGCCTGGCGGCGCCGAGCCGGTAGTAGAGATCCTCTCGGAAGCGGCCACGTCGCACCTCCTCCTCGAGGTCGCGGTTGGTGGCCGCCACGAGCCGCACGTCGGACTCGCGCTCCTTCGTGTCCCCGAGCCGGGTGTACCGGCCGGAGTCGAGCACCCGCAGCAGCTTGGCCTGGGTGGCCAGGGGCAGCTCGCCCACCTCGTCCAGGAAGAGGGTGCCGCCGCGCGCGCTCTCGACGAAGCCCTCCTGCGCCGCCACCGCGCCCGAGAAGGCGCCGCGCTCGTGCCCGAAGAGCAGGCTCTCCGCCAGCGCCTCGGGCAGGGCCGCGCAGTTCACCGTCACCAGCGGGCCCTGCGCCCTGGGCGACTGGTGGTGGAGGGCGAGCGCCACCACCTCCTTGCCGGTGCCCGTCTCCCCGAGCACCAGGACCGGCAGGTTCGATCGCGCGAGCTTCGCGGCGAGCGCGTGCAGCCGCCGCATCGCCGGATCCGCCACCAGCACCCGCACGTCCCCGAAGCGCCGCTCCTCGCCCGTCTCCGCCACGACGGCCACGGTTCCCGTCCGCACGCTCTGCGCGGCGCGCCTTGCACCGGCCAGAAGCGTGTCCACGTCGCACCCGTCCGCCGGATAGACCGCCAGCCCCACCCGAGCCCGGAGCTTCGCGCCCAGACGCATCGCCGTGGCCCGGCCCCCCGCCTCGTCCGTCTCCGGCAGCAGCACCACGAGCTGGCGCCCCAGCCGCCCCACCGTGTCGCTCAGCCGCAGGGGCCGCAGCGCCTCCTCGAGCAGCGGGAGCGGCGGCTCGTCTCCGACGTCCACCACCAGCAGCGAGAGCGCGTGCCCGGAGCGCGCCGAACGCTCGAGCTCCTCTTCGATCCGCGCCTGCAGCGGCGCCACGCCCAGGACCTGACGGGTCGCCCGCCGCCTCGCGCCGCCGTGGAAGACGAGGGTGGTGTCGGAGACGGTGATCACGTCCCCCGAGATCAGCGGGTGCGCGGTGACGACCCTCTCGCCGTTGACCCGGGTGCCGTTCTGGCTGCCGAGGTCCGACAGCCAGGCGCGCCCGCCCTCCAGCGTTATCCGCGCGTGGTGCCGCGACACCTTGACGTCCGCGAGCTGCAGGTCCGCGTCGTCCGCGCGCCCCACCCGCACCTGACCCGGATCCGGCAGCGGGAACAGCCGCGACGAGGCGCCCTCGAACACGAGCAGGTAGGAAGTCTCGGCGGCTGAGGGCCCGCCCCCGCTTCCCTGGGCGCCGGCCCACGTCCGCGTCCCGACGTCGTTCCCCTTCGGCTTCAAGAGACCGACAAGATCGCACGCGCGCACGCCCCCGGCAATGCCGGTCCTGCAGTGCCGGCGGACGGAGCGTGCAGGTCTGGCGTGCAGGCACGGCATGCCGAGGCTGCGCGGGGCCGTTTCTCTTGCAGGGTGCCCTCGGCCTTTCCGCCCCTCCGGCAGGGCCGCCGGTGGGCGGGCGGGCATGCAGGGCTCGGTGGCACGAGGCGTGTACGGCGCCGCCCACGATGCGAGAAGGATGCAGCATGTCGAGGCGGTCCCTGGGGCTCGGGTTTCTGCTGGTCGCCTGTGCGTTGGGGCCTTCGGGCGCAGCCTGTGTGGTGCCGCCGCCGGTGGAGCCTCCGGTGGGATCGCGGCCCTGCTGCTCGCTGTGGGGCCCCGCGGATGTGCCGACCGTGCCCGCGCACGACGAGGGCCTGCCGGTGGAGGTGGGCGTGCGCCTGCGCGTCCGCGCCGACGGGCGGATCAACGCGGTGCGGTATTACCGCGCTGCGCACGACGTCGAGGCGCGCCGGGCCACCCTGTGGACGGCGTCGGGTGACGCAGCGGCGGAGGTGACCTTCCCCGCGCGCGACACGTCCGGCTGGCAGGTGGCGCCGCTCGACCCGCCGGTGGCGGCGGCGGCGGACAGCGAGTGGGTGGTCTCGGTCTTCAGCGAGAGCGGGAAGGTCGTGCTCACCCCCGGCTACTTCACCGAACGTGGCCACGCCTACGGGCCGCTCGAGGCCCCGCGGGACACCGACGAGAAGCCCAACGGCGTGCGCCGCACCGGCAGCGCGGGCTTCCCCACCGAACCTGCGGCGGGCGCGAACCACTGGGTGGACGTGGGCTTCCTGCCGGCGGACGTGGACCCGCCGCACCTCACCGTGACCGGGCCCGCCGAGGACGAGTCCGTCCGGGGCACGGTCGAGGTGACCGGAACAGTGGTGGACGAGGAGAGCGGTCCGTTCAAGGTCGAGGTCTCGGTGGCCGGCGCAGCGCCGGTGCTGGCGGAGGGGACGACGGACTTCGTCTACCGCTGGGACACCACGCGGGTTCCGGATGGTCCGCTCACGCTGGAGGTGACCGCGACCGATCGCGCGGGCAACGTGAGCGCGGTCCGCCGTTCGGTCCGGGTGCACAACGGGGGCTCGGCCGCCTGGAGCGTCGAGCCTCTGGCGCTGGATCGCGCAGAGCTCCGCGCCCACCAGACGGTGACCGCGACGGTGGTGGTGCGAAACGTCGGCGAGGGCGCAGGGCAGGTGGGGGCGGTCTCGCTCACCGCGCGCGCGACCGGCGGCAACGAGAGCCGTCCGTTCGAGGTCTCCGACGTCGCAGGCGTGATCCCGCCGGGCGAGTCGATGCGTGTGACCGGCACCCTTCGGCTGACGGCCTTCGATCCCCTGGGCGACTGGGCGGTGGCGGGGACGATCACCCTCGACGGCCAGCCGCACGCGGTGGGTGAGGCGGTGGTGGCGTTGCGGCACGTGGTCCCGCTCGGCGCGGCGGTGTCGCACGGGCGCCTGCTGGGGACGGAGGCGGCGTACGCGCAGACGTTCCGGGCGCACTTCGACTCGCTCACCCCCGAGGTGGGGATGAAGATCGCCCAGCTCCAGCCGCAGCAGGGCGTCTTCGACTTCGCCGCCGCCGACGAGCTGGTGGACTACGCCGAGCGGCACGGCAAGCAGGTCCGCGGCCACGTGCTGGTCTGGCACAAGTCGCTGCCCGCCTGGCTCACCGAGCGGAGCTGGACGCGCGAGGAGCTCATCGGGGTGATGCGGCACCACATCGCGACCGTGGTTGGCCGCTACAAGGGACGCATCGCCGAGTGGGACGTGGTCAACGAGGCGTTCGAGGACAGCGGCGTCCTGCGCCAGAGCCTGTGGCACCAGGTGATCGGCCCCGACTTCATCGCGCTCGCGTTCGAGGCCGCGCACGCCGCCGACCCCGAGGCCCGGCTCTTCTACAACGACTACAACGCGGAGCGGATCAACACCAAGTTCGGCGCCATCTACAACCTCATGGCACAGCTTCGCGCGCAGGGCGTCCCTGTGCACGGCGTGGGCATGCAGACGCACCAGTCCACCACCTACAACTCGCTGCAGTCGTCGATCGAGCCGGTGATCGTCCAGTTCGCGCAGCTCGGGCTCGAGTCGCAGATCACCGAGATGGACGTGAAGGTGGCCGCGGCCTCGCACCTCGACACCGCGCAGAAGCTCGCGCTGCAGGTGCAGATCTACGGCGCGGTGGCGCAGGCCTGTCAGGCGCAGCCATCCTGCACCCGGCTCACCACCTGGGGCATCACCGACAAGTACTCCTGGCTCGGGGCCTCCGAGATGCCGCTGCTGTTCGACGTGAACTACGCGCCCAAGCCCGCCTTCCACGAGGTGGCGAGGGTGCTGGGGCGCACGCCCTGATCGTCGGGGCGCCGCCGCCGGCGAATGGCTAGGGCTGCGCGCCTTGACCTGCGGGGGCGGGCTCGGGCTCAGGGGCCTTCACGCGCTGGGCCCTGGCGGCCTCTCCGGCCTTGGTCGAGGCCTTCGCCTTCGTCCCGCCCTCGATCCCGAGCAGCTCGAAGTCCACCGTCTCGCCGGTCTGGATGCGCAGGATCCCCACGTCCTTCGCGATCCACATCGTGCTCTCGATGGAGCGCTCGCCGATCGTCCCGCTCATCGCAGTGACCTTGTTCTTCACCCTCAGCGCGTCCCAGGTCTTGCCCGCGACCTCGATCTGCTCGGGCCCCTCGACGACCGCCTCGCGCTTGAAGCTCGACCTCACCGCGCCGAGCGGGATCTTCGAGCCCTCGGGCGGCTTCAGCTCCAGCGCCACCACGTTGTGCCACACGCCGCCCGGCACGAGCCCTCCCGGGGCGGGCAGAAGCACGCCCTCGCTGGAGACGATGTTCACGTTCATGCCGCTCATCCGCAGCGCCGCCGCCTCGAGTCCGCCCGTCAAGGTGCTGATCCCTTCGGCGCCGCAGGACGCGTCGGTGAAGCCCTTCTGGCCCTTGTGCTCGAGGTTCAGCCGCGCCCGCCACGAGGCGCCTTCGCGCACCACGTCGCTCATGCGGACCTTCACCTCGCTCTTGCCCGCGCGGTAGGTGAGCGTGAGGCCCTCGTTCATGGGGAAGTATGGATGCGGGCAGCTCTCCACCGCCGCGCCCGCCTCCGGTGCCGCCTGCGCACCCACCCCCGCCAGCACCACCGCCAGCACCCATCCCCTCATGCAGGAACCCCCCTCCACGGGGAAAGGTAGCCACCCGCGCACGGCCAGACATTGCCCCGGTGACGTGCAGTAGAGTCGGAGGGCGAACGCTTCTGGGGCCTGTAAATCGGCCTCCGGTACATATCGTCACGACACGTAGGGTCACGCGTTGCCTTGCACGGCAGCGCTTCAGCGTGCTACACGCCACGACGCTCCGAGGCCGATTTACCGGCCCCGGACGCGCCTCGGGAGGGGGATCCCGGGTCCTTCAAAGGAGCGGCGAGACATGCGCATCAAGCGGCTCGACATCTGCGGCTTCAAGTCGTTCATGGAGCGCGCGGTCTTCTCCTTCGACGAAGGCGTGACCGGCGTGGTCGGCCCCAACGGGTGCGGCAAGTCCAACGTGGTGGACGCCATCCGCTGGGTGATGGGCGAGCAGAGCGCCAAGAACCTGCGCGGCCGCGGCATGGAGGACGTCATCTTCAACGGCTCGGAGAACCGGGCCCCGTTGAACATGGCCGAGGTGTCGTTGACCTTCCGGGTGGAGGACACGGACACGCTCTCGCCGCAGTACGCCGGCTTCCCGGAGATCACGGTCACCCGCCGCCTCTTCCGCAACGGCGACAGCGAATACCTGATCAACAAGACGATCTGCCGGCTCCTCGACATCACCGAGCTCTTCCTCGGCACCGGCGTGGGCACCCGCGCGTACTCGATCATCGAGCAGGGCCGGGTGGGGCTCATCGTCTCCGCCAAGCCGGAGGACCGGCGCGCGCTGATCGAGGAGGCGGCGGGGATCAGCAAGTACAAGAGCCGCCGCAAGGCCGCCGAGCGGAAGATGGAGGCCACCCAGCAGAACCTCCTGCGGGTGACGGACATCGTGACGGAGCTGGAGAAGCGGCTCTCGTCCCTCGAGCGGCAGGCGAAGAAGGCGGAGAAGTACAGGCGCCTCAAGTCGGAGATGCGGGAGATCGAGCTGCACCAGGCCTCGCACCGCTTCCTCGGCCTTCTGGCGGAGTCGAAGGCGCTGCAGGCGCGGATCGAGAACTCGTCGTCGGAGGAGCGGGACGGGCTGGAGAAGCTGCGCGCGCTCGAGCAGTCGATCGACGAGAAGCGCCGGGCGCTGGAGGCGGAGGCGCAGGCGCTGCAGGAGCTCGCGGCGAAGGTGCACGCGCTGGAGAGCGGGGTGCAGCTCGACGAGCAGAACCTCGAGCACTGGCGGCGGGACCTCCAGGAGACGCAGGGACGCGAGGACGCTGCGCGCAGGGAGCTGGCGGAGCTCGAGGAGCGGCTCGCGCAGCTCGCGGTGGCGGCGGCGGAGCGCGAGGCGGAGGTCGAGGGCCTCGGCGGGAGCTGGATGGAGGACGAGGCGGCCATGGCCGCGGCGCAGGAGGAGCAGCGCCGGGTGATGGGCCTGTCCACCGAGCTGTCCCTGCGGCTGGAGCGCGAGCGCCTGTCCCTGATGGAGCTGGCCTCGCGGCTGGCGAACCACGAGAACAACCTCGTCAACCTCGCCCGGCAGCGCAGCGACCTCGACGCGCGGCGGGCGAAGAACCGGGCCGAGGCGGAGGTGCTGCGGGCGGAGGAGGCGCAGCTCGACAGCGCGCGCTCGGACGTGGCGAAGCGGGTGGACGAGACGCGGCAGCTCGCCATGGAGCTGGCGGAGCGGCGAGGCCAGGAGGAGGCGCAGCTCTCGAAGACGCGGCAGGAGTTCGCCGAGAACGAGATCCGGGTCATCGCCCTGCGCGAGGAGCTCGGGGACAAGCGGTCGCGGCTGACGTCCCTGACGGAGATCCAGCGCAACTACGAAGGCTTCGATCGCGGCGTGCGGGCGGTGATGCTGGAGGCGGGCGAGACCGCGCGCGAGCAGGGGATCTTCGGCCTGGTGGCGGACGTGGTCTCCACCACGCCCGAGTACGAGAAGGCGATCGAGGCGGCGCTCGGCGAGCGGCTGCAGCACGTCGTCGTCGAGGACCGCCGCAAGGCATGGGAGCTGTTGGACTTCCTCCGCTCGCGGATGGAAGGGCGGAGCACCTTCGTGCCGGTGGAAGGGGCGGCACGAAGGGGCTCCCCGACCTTTGAAGGCCAGCCGGGGATCCGGACGGACGCGCTGAGCGTGGTGCGGTGCGAGGACGCGGTGCGGCCGCTGCTCGAGTCGCTCCTGGGCGAGGTGGTGATCGCCGAGGGACTGGACTCGGCGCGTGCGCTGGCGCAGCGGCTGGGCGCGAGCTGCACGGTGGTGACGCTGGACGGCGAGGTGCTGCGCGCGGACGGCTCGGTCACCGGCGGCGCGATGGAGGGCGCGGCGGTGGGCGCGCTCCAGAAGAAGCGCGAGATCGCGGAGCTGGAGGAGGAGGTCGTCCGCGTCGAGGGCGAGTACAACGAGATCCTCACCCGCCACTACGCGCTGCAGAAGCAGATCGGCCACGCGGAGGGCGTGCTCAAGGGGCTCTCGCGCAACCAGCACGCGGAGGAGCTGAACCTC
>CAZCWA010000228.1:0-8009 GCA_964502265.1 uncultured Myxococcaceae bacterium
CGGGCGTCATCCTCCCGCCCATGCAGCCGAGCAGCCCGTCCCTGGAGCCTTCGGCCTCGATCTCGCTGGTGGAGGTCGCGCCGGCTGGGGACGCGTCTTCTCCTTCGAACCGCCCCGCCCTCTCCACCGGCCAGCGCCCCACCCGGCCGCAGGGACTCGTCTCGGAGAGCAGCGCACGCACCGCCGTGGCGCCGCCGCCCGTCGCGCCGCCCTCGCCTGCCGCCGGTTCGAGCGCCCATGCCCCGGGGCCCGTCCAGGCCCGCGCTGCAGGACCGGGCACAGGTCCCGGCTCGGTGACGGGCTCTGTCTCGGGCGCTTTCGGCGTGAAGGGCAACGCCGCCGTGGCGCAGGTGCCGCCTCCGGTGGAGAGCCTCCCCGAGCCGCGCACGGAGCTCTCGGTGGCCCATGCGCCGTCCGGGACCTCGGGCAACGCGCGCGCGGGGCTCACGGTGAAGGTGGTGGCCGCGGCGATCGTCCTCGCCGGCGTGGCGGTGGGCGGGTGGATGCTCCTGCGCGGTGACGACGGTGCGGTGGCCGTGCGCAACCTCGGCGCGGGCGAGCACCTCTACGTGGACGGGGTCCGGGTGCCGTCCGCCGGCGTCCACACCACGGCGCCGCACCTGTTCGTGGCGGTGGGCAAGGACGGCAAGCTGCTGCGCTTCGGGACCGCCAACGCGCGCGACGGCATCGACGCCCGCGCGCTCGTGTCCGCGGACGCGGCCGGCACCTCCGGGCGCAGGACCGAGGCCACGCTGCAGATTCGAAGCGAGCCGCCGGGCTGCATCGTCCGCCTCGGCGATCAGACGCACCCCGAGGCCACGCCGGTGCGCGCCACCATCCCGGCGGGCGAGGAGCTCGAGGTCTCCGTCAACTGTGCCGGTCAGTCGCCGTGGACGCGGCACGTGCTCGCCATTCCGCGCCAGCAGATCGAGCTCGAGGCGAAGCTCGCGTTTTGAAAGGGAGAGGGAAGATGAAGAGGATCTCACTGTCCGCAGCCGTGCTCATCCTCACCGCCGCCGGAGCGTCCGCGCTCGCCGGGTGCCGCACCTCGGAGGGCGCGGGGCGGAAGTCGTCGCCGGAGGAACTGGTGAAGCGCGGCCAGTACCTGGTGACGATCGGCATCTGCAACGACTGCCACACGCCGTGGAAGGTGGACGAGAAGGGCGTGCCCGGGCCGGACATGACGGTCGCGCTCTCCGGCCATCCCGCCGAGGCGCCGGATCCGGGCCCGGTGGCGGAGGGCTCGGGCGACATCGTGCTCGGGCCCACGGCGACGGCGTTCCGCGGTGACTTCGGCGTCTCCTACGCGGCGAACCTCACCCCCGATGACGAGACCGGCATCGGCCAGTGGACGGAGGAGCAGTTCGTGAAGGGGCTGCGCTCGGGCCGCCACATGGGCCAGAAGGATGGACGGCCCATCCTCCCGCCGATGCCGTGGAGCGCCTACGGGCAGATGGACGACGGCGACCTGCGGGCGATCTTCGCGTACCTCAAGAGCCTGCCCCCGGTCCGCAACCCGGTGCCCGCGCCGAAGGTCGCGCCGGAGGTGATGGCGGAGATGGCGAAGGGCCTCGAGTAGTTCCCTACCAGGGGCGCCGGGTTGAACCGCCGGGGCCGGCACCGGCTCCGGCACCGGTCAGCATCCGGGCGATGACGAAGGCGATCTCCATGCTCTGGCCGTAGTTGAGCCGGGGATCGCAGCCGGTGGTGTAGAGCGAGTCGAGGTCCTTTTCGCTCACGCCGTCGAGTCCGCCGATGCACTCGGTGACGTTCTCGCCCGTCATCTCGAAGTGCAGGCCGCCGAGGACCGTGCCCGCCTCGCGGTGGACCTCGAAGGTGTTCACCAGCTCCGAGACCACGTGGGTGAAGTTGCGCGTCTTGCGGGCGCCCACGGTGGTGGTGTTGGCGTGCATGGGATCGCAGCTCCAGGTCACCACGCGGCCGGTGCGCTTCACCGCGGCGACGATGGCCGGGAGGCTCTCGCGCACGGTCATCCGGCCCATGCGGGTGATGAGCGTCACGCGGCCGGGCTCGTCGTCCGGGTTGAGCCGCTCGAGCAGCGCGAGCACCTCGTCCGGCTGCGCGCCGGGCCCCAGCTTGATGCCGATGGGGTTGGCCAGGCCGCGGAAGTACTCCACGTGGGCCCCTTCGAGCGCGCGGGTGCGCTCGCCGATCCAGAGGAAGTGCGCGCCGAGGTTGTAGTAGCGGCCGCCCTTCCGGGCCCGGCGGGTGAGGGCCTCCTCGTAGGCGAGGATGAGCCCCTCGTGCGAGGTGAAGAAGTCGATGTCTCGCCGCGCCTGGCGCGGGATGCCGAGGCTGTCCAGGTAGTCCAGCGCGTCCCGGATGCGCTCGGCGATGCCGAGGTACTCCTCGCGGATCTGGCGGGTCTCCTGCCCGTTGGGGATGAAGTCGAGCTGCCAGTGCTCGGGCGAGCGGAGGTTGGCGAAGCCGCCTTCGACCAGCGCGCGCACGAAGTTGAGGGTGCTCGCGGACATGAAGTAGCCGCGCTCGAGGCGCTCGGGACGGCAGCGGCGCGCCTCCGGCTCCGGCGCGAAGTCGTTGACGTTGTCGCCGCGGAAGACCGGCAGGGTGCGCCCGCCGATGACCTCGGTGGCGTTTGAGCGGGGCTTGGCGAACTGGCCGGCGATGCGGCCCACCCGCGTGACCGGGCGGCGCGCGCCGTAGGAGAGCACCAGCCCCATCTGGATCAGGATCTTCAGCTTCCGCATGATCGCGGTGCTGTTGCAGTCGACGAAGCGCTCGGCGCAGTCGCCCCCCTGGAGGATGAAGCGCTTGCCCTCCCCCGCTTCGGCGATCTGCTGCTTGAGCGCCTCGACCTCGCCCATCGACACCAGCGGCGGGAGCTGGCGGATGCGCGCGAGGACCTTCTCCAGCTCGTGCTCACTCTCCCACTCGGGCTGCTGCAGCGTGGGGTGGTCTCGCCACGAGGAGGGGCTCCACGCATCCGGAACGATCGTCGGCTGCGCGGGCAGGAGCGCGTCGATCTCGAGCTCGGGATAGGTGGTGCGACGGGGTACCGGGCGCATGTCGCCTCTGGTCAGGGTCTGGGAGCGGCGGGGTTCAGCGGAGTTCAGCGGGCAGGCGAGAGCGAATCTAACAGATCCCGCAGCGCCGCCTTCTGCCCGGCCGTGAGGGAGAGCGGCTCGATGCTCACGGTGCGGACGCCGGCGAAGGAGCCGTCCGGATCGCCGCCTCGGTCGTAGAGGTCGATCACCTCGTCGAGCGTCTGCAGCGCGCCGGTGTGCATGTAGGGCGCGGTGCGGGCGACATTGCGCAGGGTGGGCGTCTTGAAGGCGCCGGCCTCTCCGTCGGCGGCGCGGGCGGCGAGCGCGTCGAGGCGGATCCGGCCGTGCGCGCGGTCGTCGCTGTAGGGGCCGGCGCCGTTGAAGGGCGAGGCGGTGAGGATGTCGCGCCCGGCGGCGCGGCCCGGATCGTGGCGGGGATCGGCGAGGCCAAGGTTGTGGAAGTCGCCGTCGGAGAGCATGGGGCCGGTGTGGCAGACGATGCAGCGGCCCTCGCGCACGAAGGTCCGCAGCGGGAGGTAGAAGGGGTCCTCCTCCGCGCGCTCCTCCTCCACCGCCACGAGGAACGCGGCGAGGCGCTCGTCGAACGGCGACTCCACCTCCACCAGGGTGCGCACGTAGGCCTCGATGGCCTTGCCCACGTTGGCGAAGACCCGCTGCGGGTCCGCTTCGGTGGCCGGATCGTGGCCGAAGACCTCCTGGTACATCGGGTGGGCGTGCGCGACGTAGCCCGGCAGCACCGCGGGATCCGCCGCCATCTCGTGCGGGTCGAAGAGCGGGAGGGTGGCCTGCATCCAGAGGCTGTCCGCGCGGCCGTCCCACATGAACCAGTGCGAGAAGGCGGCGTTGAGCAGCGAGGGCGTGTGGCGGACGGGACCGAGCGCGCAGCCCTTCGAGTTGCGCTCGCGGTCCACGTAATCCGGGGTGGGGTGACAGGAGGCGCAGGAGACGGTGCCGCAGCCGGAGAGGCCCTCGTCGAAGAAGAGCGCCTTGCCCAGCGCGGCCGCGCGGGGATCGTCGGCGAAGGCGTTGGTGGGGCTGCGCGGCGGACGGCGCACGGCGGACAGGCTGCGGAGCTGGTTCTCCTCGTCGAGCGTGGGGAAGGGAAGCTCCTGCGGGCACCCGGTGAGGACGACGAGCAGAAGCAGCAGGGGGAGCGGGGACCGCATGTGCGGCCGGAATCGTACCAGAGTGCGTGGACCGCCAATGAAAGTGGTGCTGCGCGGGCGCACGGGATCAGCCTCCCGCGCAGCGCGCCCGGTAGGCGTCGTGGAGCGCGCGGTAGAGCGGACCCGGGCGCCCTGAGCCGACGGGGACGCCTTCGAAGCGCGACACCGGGAGCAGCTCGGCGAGCGAGGAGGTCATGAAGAGCTCGTCCGCAGTTCGTAGATCGGAGAGGGAGAGCCGCTTCTCCTCGACGGGGAGCGCCCGCTCCTTTGCGAGGGAGAGCACCTCGGCGCGGGTGATGCCGGGCAGGCAGTCGGTGGCGGGGGGCGTGAGGAGCAGGCCGCCGGTGACGCAGAAGAGGTTGGAGACGCTGCCCTCGGTGAGGTGGCCGGCCTCGTCTTCGTAGAGCGCCTCGTGCACGCCCTGCCGGTTGAGCTCCGCGCGCGCGAGCACCGCGCCCTGGTAGGCGGTGCTCTTCACCGTCGGCGGCGGCAGCGCGCGCGCGTGCCTCGGCCACAGCCGCCCGAGCGCGATGCCGTCCTCGTAGAGGTGCGCGGGATACGTGCGCAGCGGCAGCGCGGCGATCATCAGGGTGGGCGTCTCGCATCCGGCGGGATCGAGCCCACGCGTGCCCACGCCGCGCGTGAGGGTGATCCGCAGGTAGAGCTCGTCGAGCCCGGTCGCCTTGGCGCGTTGGGCGGTCTCCTGCAGCGCGGATCGGAGCGCCCCGTCTTCCGGCCCGCCGCGGATGCCGAGGAGCGTCGCGCCCTGCCGGAGCCTCTCGAGGTGCGCGTCGAGGCGGAAGGGACGCCCTCCATAGGTCCGCAGCGTCTCGAAGAGGCCGTCGCCGTAGAGCACGCCGTGATCGAGCGCGGGGAAGCGCGCCTGCGCGGGCGAGGTGAAGGTGCCGTCGACGTAGACGCACCCGGCTTGTTGGTGGGACATGCGCGGCAGTCCAATGCAGGCGGAGGGCGGGTTCAAGCGCTCGGGGAGCGCGCCGGAACGTGCGTGCTACCATCGCGCGCACATGTCCAACGGAGTTCCCGTCGTTCCGCAGCGCGCGCCTGCTCCGGCTTCTTCTGGCGCGACGGATCCCCACGCACCGTTCCCCTTGCGCGACGTGCAGCAGGCCTACTGGGTCGGCCGGAGCCTGCGCGGCGAGCCGGCCCACTCGTACCTGGAGCTCGAGGGCGGACAGCTCGACGTTCCGCGGCTGGAGGATGCCTGGAACCGCGTCATCGCGCGGCACGCAGCGCTGCGATCGATCGTGACCGGGGATGGGCAGCAGCAGGTCCTTCCAGAGGTGCCCAGGTACCGGATCCCCGTGCTGGACCTGAGCGCGCTCTCTCCGGACGAGGCGGAGTCCCACGCGTTGAAGGTGCGGGGCGAAGTTCAGCGGCCAAGGCTGGACACCCGCCGCTTCCCGCTCTTCGAGGTCCGCGCCACACGGCTGCCGGGAGGGCGAACGCGGCTGCACGTGTGCCTCGACCTCCTCTTCACCGACGCGCGCAGCACCGACCTGAAGATCCAGGAGTGGCTCGCGCTCTACGCGGATCCGGACGCAGGTTTACAGCCGTTAACCTCCACCTGGCGGGACTACGTCCTCACCGAGGCGGCCTGGCGAAAGTCGGAGGAGTACGCCTCCGCGCGCGCGTACTGGCTGGAGCGCCTGCCTTCCTTCCCCGGCGCGCCGGAGCTGCCCCAGCCGTTGCGGGCCACGGGGGCGAGCAGTTCTCCGGAGGCGCACACGCGCCTGAAGTGGGCGCTCGATCCGGAGCGGACGGCCCGGCTCCGGGCGCGCGCGGAGAAGGGCGGGCTCAACGTGACGCGGGTGATGCTCGCCGCGTTCGCGGACACCCTCGCCACCTTCAGCGGCCGGCCGCAGTTCGCCCTCAGCCTCCCCACCGCGCGGCGGATGCCCTTCGTCTCCGGTGCCGAGTCGCTGGTGGGGAACTTCACCAACCCGCTGCTGCTCGCGCTCGACTGCGGCCCGCGGCGGGAGGGCGACTGGGAGGGGGACACATTCGAGGCCCGCGCGCATGCCCACAACGCGCGGCTGATGGCGGACCTGAAGGCCGGGCAGTTCAGCGGGATCGACTTCCTCCGCGAGCTGGCTCGGGTGCGCGGCGGGATGGCGCAGGCCGCGGTGCCGATCGTCTTCAACCGCTTCCGGCAGGACTTCGTCTCCACCTCCGGCATCACGCTCGGGTTCCAGGTGCTGCGCACGCCCCTGGTCTCGCTGGAGCACCAGGTCGCCGAAGAGGCCGATGGGCTGAAGCTGGTCTTCTTCCACCAGCCGTCTCACTTCGCGCCGGGCCTGGTGGACGCGATGTTCGAGTCGTACACCGACCTGGTCACCCGGCTGGCGGAGGGCGAGGACGCATGGCGGGACCGCGTGCGCTGGGTGCCGAGGCCACAGCGGCTGAAGGCGCGCGAGGAGGCGAACAGCACGAAGGCGCCGGTGCCGGAGGGGCTGCTCCACGACGCGTTCCTGCGCCAGGCCATGTCCGCGCCCTCGCGGCCGGCGGTGATCACGGGGGAGCGGACGCTGAGCTACGGAGAGGTGCTCGGTCGATCGCGGCACCTCGCGCAGCGGCTCAAGGCGAAGGGCGCCAAGCCGAACATGCTGGTGGCGATCGTCCTGCCCAAGGGCTGGGAGCAGGTGGTGTCGGTGATGGGCGTGCTGCAGTCGGGCGCGGCCTATCTGCCCATCGATCCCGAGCTGCCGAAGGAGCGCGTCCACGCGATCCTCGCGCAGGGCCGGGTGAAGCTCGCCCTCGCCTCCCCTTCCTTCGCGCGTGCGTTCGAGTGGCCGGAGGGCGTCCGCGCGCTGCCGGTGAGCGAGAACGACGCGGACGATCTCACCGCGCCTGCGTTGCCGGTGGTGAACGTGCCCGAGGACCTCGCGTACGTGATCTTCACCTCCGGCTCCACCGGGGTGCCGAAGGGCGTGATGATCGATCACCGCGGCGCGCTGAACACCTGCGCCGACGTCAACGCGCGTTACGGGCTGGGCTCCGGGGATCGGATCTTCGGCATCTCCTCGCTCGGGTTCGATCTCTCGGTCTGGGACATCTTCGGTGGTCTGGCGGCCGGCGCGGCGGTGGTGCTCCCCGAGCCCGAGGCCACGCGGGATCCCGCTCGCTGGAGCGAGTTGATGCGCGCGCACCGCGTGAGCGTGTGGAACAGCGCGCCCCCCTTGATGTCGATGCTGATGACGTGGGCGGGCAACCGGGACGAGGTGCTGCCCCCGAGCCTGCGACTGGTGATGCTCAGCGGCGACTGGATCCCGCTCGCTCTTCCGGACCAGCTCCGCGCGCAGGTGCCGGGTGTGAAGGTCATCAGTCTCGGCGGCGCGACCGAGGCGTCGATCTGGTCGATCCTCCACGAGGTCGGCGAGCTCGATCCGGCGTGGAAGAGCATCCCCTACGGCAAGGCGATGCGGAACCAGACCTTCCACGTGCTCTCGCCCACCTTCGACGAGCGGCCGGACTGGGTGCCGGGGCGCCTGTACATCGGCGGCATCGGGCTGGCGAAGGGCTACTTCGGCGACGAGGAGAAGACGAACGAGCGCTTCGTCCGTCATCCGCGGACCGGCGAGCGCCTGTACCACACCGGGGATCTCGGCCGGTTCTTCCCCGACGGCACCATCGAGTTCCTCGGACGCGAGGACTTCCAGGTGAAGGTGAACGGCTACCGCATCGAGCTCGGGGAGATCGAGGCGACGCTGCTCGAGCATCCGTCGGTGCGCGACGCTGTGGTGATGGCGCGCGAGGACGCCCGCGGCGAACGAAGGCT